>JAHAIU010000392.1 GCA_018372555.1 Clostridium sp. | reverse complement strand
TGCAACTGGATGTTGGAATCTAGTTGGGTTAGTTGAGTTACCAGTAATAGATACGTCAACTCCTTCGTGATGCATTATAGCAACACCTTCTCTAACATCATTAGCTCCATAACATTTAACCTTAGATCTTGGTCCGTTAGAATAAGGAACTTCCTTAACTATTTCTAATTTGCTTGTGTAGAAATCGAAATTAGTTTCTACATAAGTAAATCCATTTATTCTAGATATAATGTATGCTGCATCTTTTCCTAAACCATTTAATATAACTCTTAATGGTTCTTTTCTTACTTTGTTTGCTTTTTCAGCTATTTTAATAGCTCCTTCAGCAGCAGCAAAGCTTTCGTGTCCTGCTAAGAAAGCAAAACATTTAGTTTCTTCTCTTAAAAGCATAGCTCCTAAGTTACCATGTCCAAGACCAACTTTTCTATCATCTGCTACTGATCCTGGAATACAGAAAGCTTGAAGTCCTTCTCCAATAGCTTCTGCAGCTTCTGCAGCTTTAGTACATCCCTTTTTAATTGCAATTGCAGCACCTAAAGTGTAAGCCCACATTGCATTTTCAAAAGCGATTGGTTGTGTAGATTTTACGATTTCGTAAACATCTATACCTTTTTCATCGCAAACTGTCTTTGCATCTTCTATTTTACTCATTCCATACTTTTCTAATACAGGAATGATTTGATTAATTCTTCTTTCATAACTTTCAAATAATGCCATTATACTGTTCCCCCTTCAAATTATTCGTGTCTTGGATCTATAACTTTTACAGCTTCATCAAATCTACCGTATTGTCCAGTAGCTTTTTCCATAGCTTCGTTTGCATCCATTCCCTTAGCAACCATTTCCATCATCTTTCCTAAGTGAACGAATTTATATCCGATTATTTCTCCATTTGCATCTAAAGCTACTTTAGTTACATATCCTTCTGCCATTTCAAGGTATCTAGATCCCTTAGCAACTGTTCCGTACATAGTACCAACTTGTGATCTAAGTCCTTTTCCTAAGTCTTCAAGTCCAGCCCCTATTGGTAATCCACCTTCTGAGAAAGCAGTTTGGCTTCTTCCGTATACTATTTGAAGGAATAATTCTCTCATAGCTGTGTTAATAGCATCACAAACTAAATCAGTATTTAATGCTTCTAATATAGTCTTTCCTGGTAATATTTCTGAAGCCATAGCAGCTGAGTGTGTCATTCCTGAACATCCAATTGTTTCAACTAATGCTTCTTCAATTATTCCATCCTTAACATTTAAAGTTAATTTACAAGCTCCTTGTTGAGGCGCACACCAGCCCACACCGTGTGTTAATCCTGAAATATCTTTTACTTCTTTAGCTTGTACCCATTTTCCTTCAACAGGAATTGGCGCAGGTCCATGATTAGGTCCCTTAGCAACAACGCACATTTCTTCCACTTCTCTTGAATACATCATATCTTATCTCCTCCCTAATTATAGACTGCTCTAGTTTCGTTGTTTATTTTTTAACACTTATCACCAGAGTAATCGGGACAAAAATAACCCATGTAGGGCAAATTTATCCTATAATCTATAATAACAGAAGTAAAAAGGTCTAACAACATAATATTACAAAAAATCTACCCTTTTCTTATGAAAATTTTATTACTTGCTATTTTATAACTATTTTGCTATAATAACTATGTAGCAAGTCGGCATGGCGGAACTGGCAGACGCACATGACTCAAAATCATGCGGTTTTACCGTGAGGGTTCGATTCCCTCTGCCGGCACCAATAAATTAAAAAGAATGGCTTTATCACTAGGTTAAACACCTTTGGGATAAGGTCATTTTTCTCTCTTCAATTAAATTCTGTAATTCCTCTAAATCTTCTAGTGTTGCTTTATTTCTTATGAAACTTCTTGCACTAGTCCTATTCTTTAAATAATTTGCATACCATCTATTCTTTTCTCTCCATCTTTTATCTGCATTCCTTTGTGCTTCACTTGTTTTCCTCATTTTAACCCTCCTCGTATAATTAATCTTATAATTAATTTCCATTAAATTTCCAGTATATAAACTTACTACAATTTAAATATGCCAGTTCTTTTTTAATACAATCGAAAAATGGCGATATAATGTTAATTTTTTATAAAAATTATTATATAATCTTA
>JAHAIU010000391.1 GCA_018372555.1 Clostridium sp. | reverse complement strand
TACTTCTTATTTTTTATATTAGAATTCACTACTTCCTGTTGTTCTAGGTTTTAGATTTTACTATTTGTTTTAGTATCATCTAAAGCCTTATTTTATGGGATTTTTTAATAGTTAAAAATTATTTAGTATTATGATATTTTATAAAATTTTATGTGTGTTGTGTTATGGTTGTGTTATTTTCTTAAGTTGACGACATTGATGTCCCGCCGATACTTTAGATGATATGAAAATAGTGTGTAAGGGCACAGATATAATTGGAGAAAAAGCAATCCAGTTTGATTCTACAGGTGGAGATAAGATGATTATATCAGTAGATGAAATAAAGATGTGACTTAGTAAATATGAGTAGGTGAAATTCATCAGGAATTAGAATTATGAGCTGACTTTAGGGTTAGCTTTTTTTCTATAGAAAAACTACTTTGAAGGTTTAATGGGGCTTATTAGGAAATGTAACATTAATTAAATAATCATGATACAATTAAAAAAGAAATTATAAAATGTTTAGTTTATAATTAGAGAGATATCTATTTGTAGGAAGGTGTAATTATGTTTACTGAAAGACAGTTTAAAATAATAGCAGGTTTAAAAGGAGCTGGAGAATGGGTAAAAGGCTCAATATTAGCTGAAACAATTGGAGTAAGTGTGAAAACCTTGCAGATGGATATTAAAAAAATTAATGAGCAGTATCAAGATAAACCTATAATTTTATCCAATAATAGGCTTGGATATTTATTAGATTGTTCTGATATTATTTTTAATGATATACAAAATTCAGAGGATAAAAAAGAGTTAAATTCTCAGGGGGTTTATGGGAGATCTAAGCAAATATTAATGTTACTGCTTTTTGAAAAAGACTATATTAAAATCGGGGACATAGCTGATAAATTATTTTTATCTAAATCTACAATTAATACTAACTTAGCACAAGTTAGGAGAATTATAGAGAGAACTTTAGGTGTAAATATTGAAGTATCAGCATCTAGGGGGATTCGTATACAAGCTTCTGAAAATAGGAAAAGAATAATTTGTATGAAGGCTATGGAAAATAAAGTAGACTACGCTACTATTTTAGGAATAGATGAATTCAATAATATATATTATTATGAAGAAATATTAAGTGATATAATATCTAAATTATTTATAGAGTATGATATTATTGCTACAGGTGAATCTTATAAGGATTTTATAAGATTTCTTTCAATTAGCATCCTTAGGTCAAAGTTAATGTTTGAAGAAGTAGAACTAGAAAATAACGATATTGATATTGAGGATTTAGTGATTGAAATATCTTCAAAAGTAAAAGATAAAATTAATTATGTCTTTAGCAATTCAGAATTATATTATATTCAATTAAGAGTTCAAGAGTTGAATTTGATAAAAAAGAAAAAACAAGAAAATCAAATGATTATAGACTCTTTAAATAGATTTGAAAAAGAAGTATATATGCAAACTGGCTATAGCTTTAATATGGATAAGGAATTAATTGATATCATAGCTAATCATATTATGAGCATGAAGAAAAGAATTTTAAGTGGAAGAACTAACATTGGAAACTATACAAAAGAGATTTCTATTAGATATCCATTGGAACAACATTTATTAAAAACATGTCTATGCTCAATTTTAGGATTTGATATTCCAGAATCTGAATTAGATTATTTAGTTTTATATCTTACAGCAGCTATAGAAAAGAATAGAGAGAAAGTTAAGCTTCTTATTGTTAGTGATAAGAGTGTTTCAAGTATATATAATTTACAGCAATACTTAAAATATTACATTGGTGAAAGAATAACTGAAATTGAAACTATACCGCTATACATATTTAAACAAAAACAAAAAGAATATATTTCTAAATATAAGTTGTTTATAACAACAGAAGAAGAACTAGCACTAAAAAGTAAAAGGTTTTTCCTTATTAATCAATTTATAATATCAGATGAAATAGAAAGCATTAGAAAAAAAATAAAAGATATAGAAAAAGTTGAAGCCGATAATAACGTAAAGAAAATGTATGATAAGTATTTTAAACGTGAACTTTATGAGGTTGGAAAAGATGAAGAGATAACATTAGATAAGGTATTAAGAAGATTTAAAGTAAATAAGGATAATAAAGTTTCAATAGAGAGTATAGG
>JAHAIU010000390.1 GCA_018372555.1 Clostridium sp. | reverse complement strand
AAAACAAAAAAAAAAATAATCTCTTAACATATCTAAATAAATATATTCACGATAATCATTCATTATACCACCATACATACTTTCATTATAAGATGAATAACTTTAGATTCCATCCAGATAATTTCCACATAGATTATGGAAACTTATTTTTATGTTAAGATTGTAACTTAACATAAACTATTAATAATTATATTTATGCAATCTTTATCCTTAATTCTATTGACTAACTCTTCACCATTTAAAAATCATCTTTAAAGGAATATCATATATTTAATTTTTAGTAAACATGAATTTTTATTTTTATTGTTATACTATAATCTCTATTTATTTCCCCATTACAACTAAGTCTCCTAAAATCTTAAATCTATTCTTTTTATAGAAACTGCAAGACGGAAACTCTCTTTCATTATTAAGCATCATCCCATCTACACCTTCATTAGATAATAGTTCTTCTATATTCTTTAAAAATAAGCTGCCTATTCCTTTCCCCTGAAATAATAAACCAATAAGCCTCACCAAATGCTAATCCTAATGCTAGTTTATCAAATACAATACCAAATGTAAGACCTAATCCCATAAATATTGAAAAGTTATAATTACTTTTTTTTATCTTTTCATTTTCCATCATAATTTATATCCTATTACTTCATATAATTATTAACTAATTCATAACATCTTTCTTTAGTACTTTTAGCTAAACTATCTATCCTTAAAAATGGAGCTATTGATCCACCCTCAAATTTATCGTCAGCAGCCTCACTTTTTTCATCTCTAATCTTAATCCAATTAAGTTCATTTTCAGTTAATTTATTCATCTCATTTTCTGATAATTGCTCTTCTAACTTTAAGTAAACTTCATTTAACATTTTGTCCCACTTCTCATATTCTTCAGAAGCTGCCTCTGTCATTTCTAATGTTATACCACTGTCATATTTTTCTTTTAATGATATATTTAAATTAACTTCTAATTCATTTAATTTATCTAAATAAATTTCTTTATCAGTATTTTTTCCATTATCATTTGTTGAATCATTTTCTTGTGATTCAATTGCATATTCCTCTTTATTTGTATCAATTTCATTCTCATCTCTGTTTTCTAAAGATGTAATTGTCTTATCGTCATTATTACTTTGTTCTTTGATATTATTGAAAACATTGCTACACCCAACTAAAAACAATGAACTTACACTAACAATACAAAGAATACTTTTTGCAATCTTACTCATACCTTATTTCCTCAATTCCGCTTATTAATATCTTATATTATAATAATTAAACATTAAATATTACTACACTTATAGTATTCACTTTAACTATTTTATTCTTTCTCAAACATGACTTCTTTATAGATTATACCATAATCCATACAAATTTATAAATACTTGTCAATTTAAATATTATTAAGATTTAATTTCAAATTTTTTTATATACTATATAATAAGATTAACTATTAGTGCTATTTATTTTGCATCATTTGCTCAAAAATATAATTGTTCAACTATATTTAATTTTAAATTTTCTATAAGAAATTAATAACTATATTAACTATAAAGTCTCGTATTTTTTTATTAATGAAAATTCCAAATAATATTAGTAATACCCCTAAAGTTGTTATAAAATATCCTAACAAATCATCAAAAAGATATGTATATTCAATTCCAAGTAAAAACAGTCCCATAACCATACTTGAATAAGATAGAGTTTCCAAATCTATACCTCCTAAATAATATAAATCATATTTCTCATAGGCCTTCTTTAAATCATACCATATTTTCCATATTCTTAGAGTTAATATTTATTTCATCCTACTTAAAACTTCCTCTATTGAAATACATTCTGCATATAGCTTTTCATCTTTGTATAGAACTTTAATACTTATTCTTCTAAGTTTATTACCTTGAACAAAAACTATAGTATTTCTAAAAGTAATATTTATATTTCATACTTTCCAAATAATAAATCTAAACTATTTCTTATATTATCCTAAATTAATTCCCTATATGATTTATAGTCTATTTTAATGTGAATTTTAAATTACATCTTCCTATGTCTCACTTAAAGCATATTTTAAATGTTTCTGAAAATTGCATAAAAAAGGGCTGTCGCAAAAACAGCCCAAATTAAAAATGAAGAATTATTGAT
>JAHAIU010000389.1 GCA_018372555.1 Clostridium sp. | reverse complement strand
GATGATATTAATGGTTCTATACCTAAATCAAAAGCTGATACTATAATTTCACCTTTACCTCTACTAAAAGAATAAGCTAATGGATTTTCCTTTGATCCAGCTTTAACCTTTCCTTCATTAGCTGATAATGATGATGTAATCAAATTCAAGCTATCATCTACTACTTTAATATTTTCCTCTTTAACTCCTGATGACTTAATATTTAGAAAGTCCTTATTAATATTATTTATAGTCTTACCTTCATTTGCTCCAGCACCTATAATTAATAATCCACCTCTATTAACCCAGGAATTTAAGGTAGTATAATGTTCATCCTTTAAATTAGCCATATTGTAATTATTTATAATTATTACATCTAAACCATCTATATTAAGATTATTTTCTCCAATTATGTTTTCATCTAACTTAACCTTTTCAATTCCACCTTTTTGGTCAGGATTTAATTCAAAGCTAGTGCTACCAATATAAGATAAGCCTGTTTGGTCATCTGTTAATACACCTAGTAACAAATTGGCTTCATTAACTCTTCCGCTAGAAACTAATCCCTTCTTTTCATATAATACTTTACCATTTTCCACAAAGTTAACTGATATCTTACTGCTTCCTTCTGACATTTTAATAGGTATAACTACCTTATTAGCTTCTCCTTGAGTAGCTGAAACTTCTTTACTGTAAGCATCATAGCTTCCATTAGCATTTCCAGTAACTCTTATTTCTACTTCTCCTTTAAAATCCTTTTCATTGCTTGTAAATTCAACAGTTATAGGAATATATTTTAAAGCTCTAAACTTCCCTTCTATCCCTGAACTGATCCTTACATCAAAACTTTCTTTCTTATCTTCTGCTCTAGCCTTCGTATCCATTAACGGCAATGTCATAAATAATAACGCTGCCATAAAAGCTACGAAAAACTTCTTCAAAAATGACTTCATGATTTACCCCCTTAATTTGCAGTTCTTTGTATTTTAATTCTAGACGAAACAATATAACTTTATCTTAACAAAATCTTAAAATTTCCTTATTTTATTAAAGTCCGCTAAATTGATTTTATTAAAATGTTATTTTATAAAAACTCTTCTCTTTTCTCATTTTAATATATAATGGTAATATTTTCCATATAAGTGTGATTTTTTAATATTTCCTTAATATAATAGTATTTTGCAAAGCAAAATACTGAAAGAATTAACAAATGATGAAATCAAAGAATGAAAAAAATTGTTATATTTTAAAAAAGGTTTTGCACTGCAAAACCTCCTTCATTCTTTCATTTTTTCATTCCTTAATTTTTAATAATCTATATCTTCTCAAGCCTATTCATTAATATAATTTTATAATTTCTATTTGTTTTTAAGTTTGTTTTCAATATATCTTTTTCTTTGTACAACAATAGCTGATATTATACATACTGCCATTGCTCCTGTAAGTATGCTAAAGATTAAATCTGATACGGGTTTTCCTAACGCTGCTAATAATAGAATAATTATTAGCACAGCAAATCCTAAAAATAAACTTCCCCACATTACCCTTTTCATTTTCGTCCTCCTAATTTAAAATACACTATATTTTAATATAAAAAATACTATTATTTTATTTTATTTAAATTTACCTTATATATAGTTATTTTAAAATAACTTTACCTATTTGTAAATATTTAACAATAAATTAACTGATACTCCTACTTTTTATCGAAGCCTAACTTTTCTCTCTCTTCTAATCCCAATAATGTTATCCCCTTAATATAAGTTCCAAAATTATCCCTTAATTATGTTATAGTAATATCTTTTTATAATATCTACATAATTTTGTTAAACAAGCTGTTACGCAATCTGTAATATCATGTTGTTTAACTATTTAATAAAACTTAAATACTAAAATACATATTAAAGGCAAATTATAAAAGGCTATTACAGCGTTATTCTGTAATAGCCTTTTATAATTTAAAATTTGAAATCTATTTTCCCTCTTTATGTTCCTTTAATATTCTAACATAATGATTAGCTTCTCTTAATACATGGTCAGCTAGAAGTGGTAGAATTATAGATTTTATTTTACATTCCTCTATTCCTACTGTTCCTGCCTTCTTAAAATCTCTTAACTTAATAGTTTCAGTTAATGTATCACTAGTAACGTTTGAAAGTGTAGCATCAGTCATA
>JAHAIU010000388.1 GCA_018372555.1 Clostridium sp. | reverse complement strand
ATTTTTTATTTTTAATACTTCACTCATTCTTATCACCTCAAAGATATTTTAACTTATATATCCCATGCTAGATTCGATTTAATATTACTTTTAAGTGACAATGTTGTAACAATACTAAATTAGAACTTAACTAATACCCTAAGCATCTAATTTAGATAGTGGAAGTTAAGTGCCATTACAAAACTTGTTTTTTAGTTAATGGAAATTACACACAGTGCACTCCTACAAATATTAGTTAGTAGTGAGTTTCATTATAAAGCTTCCCTTAGGAAAAGTAATACTAACTTTTGTATATGTATCTACTTCTGATTCTATATCTATTAATAATCCTAATTTATCACATAATTTTTTGCATAGATATAATCCAATCCCTGTAGATTTCCTATTTAATCGACCTATGTTTCCTGTAAATCCTTTTTCAAATACCCTCTCTAATTCATCTCTAGGTATACCAATTCCATTATCTTCAACAATTAATTTAATCCCATTTTTTATACTACTTGCATATACCTTAACTTTGGGATTTTCATTATTCCTGTATTTTATTGCATTCACTATTATCTGATTTAAAATAAACTCAAGCCATTTGCTATCGCAATATACTGTTTCATCTATATTTTCAAGATCTATATCTATATTATTTAGAATAAAGCCTTGCTTATTTCTTGTAATAACAGTGTTTACGCAATCTTGTAAGCTTATTTCCTTTACAAGATAATCCTTATCTACTTCTTCACTTCTTGCATAAAATAATGATTGTTCAACATATCTATCAATTTCTTCTAATTGCATAAGTATTTCTGAAGTTTTACTTGTCCTATTATTTTCCTCTATTATTTTTATAAGAGATATAGGTGTTTTTACTTCATGTATCCATTGTTCTATATACTCTTTATAATCTTTAAGTCTTAATTTTTCTTTGTTAATTTCTTCTCTCATTGATTTGCTTGATTTTTTTAGAAGATAGTAATATGGCTCTGCTTCAATAAATGGTGGAACCTCTAATACTTCACTTATTAAGTATTTTTTATCTATCTTTGATACAGCTTTCTCTATTAATTTAAAATAATCTTTTCTTTTTCTATAAGCAATAACAAAATATATCAATAAAACAATAATCCATGAAAATGCTATTATCATTACTGCTTTAAATTCATTTCCTATACTAAGGAGAAAAATAGATAAAACTATTAACCCTATAATATTTAAGAATATTGTTCCTATCTTACTTTTTAAGTAATCTTGTAAATTCATATTATATAACCCTCATCCTCTTTTACTTAATCATTGTCCTAATTATCCTAAAATGATTCTTCCTTTATATCATATAACCTTGCCCTCTTTTAGTTTTAATAAAATCCTTTAGCCCTATTTCCTCTATTTTATTTCTTATTCTCGTAATATTTACTGTAAGTGTATTATCATTTACAAACATTGAACTGTCCCATAAATACTCCATAATTTCAGACCTAGTTACGATTTTCTCTTTATTAATTAACAAGTAATATAATATTTTCAATTCATTTTTAGTAAGCTCTTCACTATTTCCATTATGTTCAATAGTACTAGTTAAAATATTTAACTTTAAACCACTATACTCAATTACATCTAAATTAGAATCATTTGGATATGCTCTTTTAATAAGCGCATTTATTCTTGCTAAAAGTATTTGGGTATTATATGGTTTTGTAATAAAATCATCTCCACCTAAGGTAATTCCCATAAGTTCATCTATATTTGTATTTCTACTTGTTATAAAGATTATAGGTACCTTTGAAAAGCTACGTATTTCTGTACATATTTGAAACCCATCACAATTGGGTAAATTTATATCTAGTAAAATTAAATGAGGGTTATTTTCTTTTACTACTTGAGGTATATTATCAAAAGTCTTTGGCTTTAAAACTGAATAACCATTTATCGTTAATAAGTTTCCAATTTCATTTTGAAGTTGTTCATTATCATCTATTATCATTATTGTAAACATACATTTCTCTCCATTTATAATTTTTACTTTTATTAATTTTTTCTCTTATTAGTTTATTTTATCTTACTTATTAAATAACTCTAAATTGCAATATCAAATTGAACTATTTTTGTTAAATTGAATAAATAGCATCTAGATATTGATCAAAGAGAGCTTCTGGTGTCTTATAATTTAATTT
>JAHAIU010000387.1 GCA_018372555.1 Clostridium sp. | reverse complement strand
ACAAAAAAACTACGACATTTAATATTTATAAAGAAAAATTAATAAATATGTAAGAATGAGAGGTTTTTTACAACTCCTATTTTTATTTCAACAATGCAAGTTTTTATATTTTTATTGCAGAAAATTGTAATAAATTAATTATAAAAATTATTTTAAAAGATAAAATTGAATTAAATTTATTTAAACTTGCAATTTTTTAAAAATTACTGCCGTTTTGCTTGTTAGAATTAACTGTATATGGTAAAATTAATTAATAATTATCGAAAATGTTAATTTTTACTTGGGGTTAGATTAAAAAAAGCAATAAATTTTAAAGTAAGGGGGAAGGTTATGTCCATTAAAAATTTAAAAACAGGAAAAGAGATATTTGTAGTAGACACTACATTAAGAGATGGAGAGCAAACGGCAGGAGTTGTATTTGCTAATGAAGAGAAAATTGCAATTGCTAGTATGTTAAGTGACCTTGGAGTAGATCAGTTAGAAGTAGGAATTCCTACTATGGGTGGGGACGAAAAGGAAGCCATAAAGAGTATAGTTAAGAGAAACTTAAAGTCGAGTATTATGGCTTGGAATAGAGCAGTTATAAAAGACATAGAGCAATCAATAGACTGTGGAGTTGATGCAGTAGCTATTTCAATTTCTGTATCAGATATTCATATTAAGCATAAACTTAAGACTTCTAGAGAATGGGTTCTTGAAAATATGGTTAAATCTGTAGAATTTGCAAAGAAAAATGGCTTATATGTATCAGTTAATGGTGAAGATGCCTCTAGAGCAGATAGAGATTTCTTAATTGAGTTTATTGAAGCAGCAAAACAAGCTGGTGCAGATAGATTTAGATATTGTGATACTGTAGGTGTTATGGAACCATTTAAGATAAATGAAGACATTAAATATATATATGAGAAAACAAAATTTGATATTGAAATGCATACTCATAATGACTTTGGTATGGCAACTGCAAATGCGATAGCAGGTATCGTTGGTGGAGCTTCTCATGTAGGAGTTACAGTTAATGGATTAGGTGAAAGGGCTGGTAATGCAGCACTTGAAGAAGTGCTAATGGCATTAATGTTTGTTTACAACTATGGAGGAAGTGTTGACACCAAGATGTTTAGAGAGGTTTCTGAATATGTATCAAGGGCTTCAGGTAGAGTATTACCTGCTTGGAAAGCTATAGTTGGAGATAATATGTTTGCTCATGAGTCAGGTATTCATGCAGATGGAGCAATTAAAAATCCTAAGAATTATGAGGCCTTTGACCCAGGTATAGTTGGGCTTGAAAGACAAATAGTTATAGGAAAGCATTCAGGTAAAGCAGGTATAATTAATAAATTCAAGGAGTATGGAATTGAACTTGATAATGTTTCAGCTCAAGATATTCTTGAAATGGTAAGATCAACTTCAGTAAGACTTAAGAGAAGTCTTTTTGATAAGGAATTAGTACAAATATATAAAGAATACTCAAGATTAAAAGAAGAAAAAGTAAATTAGCAAAGGGGGCAATACGTAAATGGGGGACAATTTAGTATATAAAATATTAAAAAGCCATTTAGTTGAAGGAACTATAGAAACTGGAAAAGAAATTGGAATAAAGATAGATAGAACTCTTACCCAAGATTCTACTGGTACTATGGCTTATTTACAATTAGAGGCTATGGGTATAGATAAAGTTAGAACTAAAAAGTCAGTAGCTTTTATTGATCATAATATGCTTCAACAAGGTTTTGAAAATGCGGATGATCATAAGTTTATTCAAACAGTAGCATTAAAATATGGTGTGTATTTCTCAAAGCCAGGTAATGGAATATGTCATCAGGTATTTTTAGAAAGATTTTCTGTTCCAGGGGATACTCTTACAGGTTCTGATAGCCACACACCTACAGCAGGTGGAGTTGGTATGCTTGCTATGGGAGCAGGTGGCTTAGATGTTGCTTTAGCAATGGGGGGTGGTGCATATTATATTACTACACCAAAAGTTTGTAAGATAAATTTAGAGGGTAAGTTACAGCCTATGGTAGCTGCTAAGGATATTATTTTAGAAGTTCTTAGAAGACTAACTGTTAAGGGTGGAGTATCAAGAGTTTTTGAATATGCTGGTGAAGGTGTTAAAAACTTATCTGTACCACAAAGAGCAACTATAACTAATATGGGTGCTGAATTAGGGG
>JAHAIU010000386.1 GCA_018372555.1 Clostridium sp. | reverse complement strand
GTCTATGTTCTTTGTACTAATAAACAAAAATATTTTGACATTTGAAAACAATAGGTATCATATAAACAGTGACTACTTTGATTTTATTGTTTCAACTGAGGTGAAATAGGGATTCACTACACGTCAATAGATGTGAGAAACCTTGATTTAAAGCGATTTTTGAAATTCTAAATTTCACTACATTGCAATATAAATCAACCGAATCACTACCTTTTTCACTACCTTTTTTGAAATAAGAATAATGATTCGGATATATAAAAGAAGAGGAACTTTAGTATGAAGCTCCTCTTTTTTATTTGTTCTTTTACTTACAAATTGTGAGACCTGGTTTGAACAACTTTTGTTTAAATAAATCTCAAAAGCCTTTAATATCAGGCACTTTTAGACTTTTCTGAAAGCGTTATTTCATTCAATTTCAACTAATTTCATCTGAATGGTGTGAATTTTAACCCTAAAATACACTAATTGAGCTAGAATTTTACAAAAAGTTCACACCATCTGGAAATATCATTCCCAAATTATCTTTAACTCTTTTACATCGGTTTCTGATAAGATATGAATTATCCCTTCAAAATTTAGAGGGGATTTTTTCAACTCCTATATAAAGTCCTTATAATCGCATTTATGTATTTACGCTCTCCATTAGAATAATTTCTGAATACTTCTCCACTTCGAGTATATATTATCGGTTCATCATATGGTATAACCTCAAAGTCATCAAAGAAGTTATTACATACAAAAGCAAAATCAACACTTTGTACACTAAATATTGTTGCTCTAATTTCAAGTTTGATTTCAAAATCTGATTTTTATGTAGAATTGCAACAAGATTTTCCTTATCTTCTAAGGGTTTATAATTATTTTCTTGATTCACAACTGCCTTCATTTGGAAAATAGCTTCATCAATTCCAATACCATATAAATCAATATATAATAAATCTTTCATGATAACAGGTGGATTGCAATCATCAAGACAGATAGGAACAAATTTCAAGCCACTATTGACACTACTCATCTGAGCACTCTGCCATTCTCTAGCAACCATATTACTCCCAAGAGAATTTGTAGGCAGAAAATAGAAAAAAGTAGTATATTGCTCTAGACCCTCTTTCATTTTACCTATGATACTATCACCAGGTTGCATTGATCATCTATCATAGAAAATATTATTTTACCAAATGTTATCTCAAGTTGCCTTGCAACCATATCCACTAATTGTTGGTCTGGTAATGTAAAATAAGTTGTGTAAACAATTGCGTATATTATAAAAACATCCAGAATAGTAACACTTTCTTAAAACATTTGATTAAAAAGCACCCTAACTTCTATGATTGAGCTAAAACTGTAGAAATTAGAGTGCTTTTACTATTAGAAAGAATATGTACATGGAATTAAAAAGGAATTTAAATTCATCTAAAGAAAGTTGATTTTTCAACTGAATAATATTATAAGAATATCGAGTTGTAGTTATGTTGAAAGTAATCTTATAAGTGAGTAATTAGGAGTAGAATACGACAACCTTATCTTTTTAGTAGAGTAGCTTATTATATTTTCTATGAAAAATCAATTGACTTTATAACTATTTATCGTCTTTTTTTACCATATTTTTAACACCTTCGATTGCGCCTTCAACGGCTTCTTTTGTATCTTCTGCCACTTCTTTAGCTTTAGAAACTACTTTTTCTGCAGCCCCTTCTTTTTCTGTTTTCTTGTCGCCAGTCAATTTACCGACACCTTCTTTGATCGCACCTTTTGCTTGATTAAATTTTTCTTCTGTAGACATAGTCTTACCTCCATATTTTTATTTGTACGTTTTTAAATATCCAAATCAATGAACACGTGGTTTTTCATTTGATGAAGAGTCAGTTACGGTTTCTACGCCTTCGTCAACTTTTCTTTAACTGCTGAGAATCCATTCCCCAAACCTGTTTTAACATTTTCAAACTGTTCAGATACAAATTCACCTGTTGATTCAACTGCACCAGTTACACGATCTTGCAAGCTTACTGAATCTGCTTCATGTTGTTCTTTCGTTTTAATATCGACAACATTCACGTTCACTTCAACAACTTCCAAATCTATTTGGCTTCTTCGGTTGGAAGTTTCATTCCTTTCCAACCTTCAAAAGCACCGGCAAGTTCATATGCTTTAAAGCCTGCTTTTAATAGG
>JAHAIU010000385.1 GCA_018372555.1 Clostridium sp. | reverse complement strand
GTTCCAAAGCTTCGCTAATAGCAAATAGTATTACTACAATAGAACCTTCGGCCCATTCTCCAATAAATGCGGCCCCAATAATTGCAATAGTCATTAAAGATTCCATGGAGAAGTCCAATTTGATCAAATCAGAGAATCCTTCTTTAAATAAATCATATCCACCAATTATTATTGCCAATATATAAAGAGCTTTCGTTAATAGATGATCTTCGCCCAATGAGAGTTGGGAAATCACAGCAACAAGTATAAAACCAAGAGAGATGATTAAAGCGATATTCCGTTTAATAAAAGACTCTTTTGATCTGACTTGTTCAGGATTTTCTTGATCATTACGAATGATAAGATTTTCAAAGGCTCCCGCTTCTTCGAGTTCTTCAATAGTTGTTTGGCCTTCTACTGAAATCTTACTTGCACCAAAGTTTACTGTTGCATTCGTAACCCCTGGTAACTGTTTCACATTTTTTTCAAATTTACCTGCACAATTTGCACAGCTTAACCCTTCTATTCGATAGGTTTTTTCGGTCATTTTCTCACTCATGCTAGCACCTCTTCTTTAAAATTTACGCCAAGCTCCATAAGATTTAAGATTTTGATATTTTTAATAAAATAGTAGACTAACTTACCATCCTTGTGACTATCAACTACTCCCAATTTTTTTAAGGAGTTCAGGTGGTGTGAAGTTGTTGCAACTGAAGCATCAATGATATTTGCAATATCACAAACACATAGCTCATCTTCATGAACCAAGGCGTGTACAATTTTTAGTCTATTTTCATCTGACAATATTTTAAAGAAACCAGTTACTGACCGAGTGTCAAAGTCGGTTAGTTTAGCTTTAGCACGATTAACCCTATCTTCATGAATACAATTAATTTCACAAATTTCATTAGTCATACGATCATTCCTTTACATTCAAATATTCGTTTGAATGTATTGTACCAGAGCATTTATCTATATTCAAGTGATTGTTTGAATGTTCATGAAATAACGATTTGCTGGACGCTCTTTTTAGATACCATACTTAATAAGTATTGCTTTATTTATGTGTTCATGAACTCGTAACTAAATCATTGTTCAATTAAAATTTAAATTTATGAGTATTAGGACAAATCTTGGATGTGGTCAGAAACTTAAAAGTTTTTGATCTTTTTTTGTTCTCCCGTTTTATGGCTCGTTCAATAGCTCAGTTAGTTAGGATCAGTTAGATATAAAAATAAGGGACAACAGAGAGTAACATAATAAACCTTTTCTTATGCTTGACATTCTTTTTATATACAGTTAAGCTATATATAGTTCAACTGTATATAGCTTAACTATAGTAAAATAAGGAGTATCTTTATATGACTAGAAATCCATATTTACCTTTAACAGAAACAACTTTTTATATTCTTTTAGTTTTAACTACACCCGCTCATGGATATGCTATTATTCAAGAAATTGATAAGTTAAGTGAAGGGGCAGTTAAGGTAGCAGCAGGAACTATGTATGGAGCGTTTGAAAATTTACTTAAGCTTAATTGGATAGAAGAAATTCCAAGTAGGGAAAAAAGAAGAAGAGTTTACAAAATTACTGATATAGGAGAAGAAGTTTTAAAACTAGAAATAGAACGTCTAAGAAGCCTGATTAAACTATCTTCTGAATTTGGATATTAGGAGGGGACAACATGAAGAAATTTAGAATTTTCTTATCCTTGAAAAAAGAAGAAGAATGGATCAATTCTATACAGGAAGAGGGATATAGGTTAGTTTCTGTTAATTCTCTGGTGCCTATGTATACTTTTGAAAAAATGGCTAGTAAAGAAATGTTCATTCCGTATGTACGCATTGATTTTAGAGAAAAAAGTATGAGGAAATCAAATTACGAAGATTACGTAACACTGTTTTCTGATAGTGGTTGGAAATTAATAAAGGGCAGTCGTTCCGGTGGCGCTCAGTACTTTCAGCAAGAACATCCAGATGTAACAAGAGAGATATTTTCTGATACTGATTCTCAAGAAAGTGTAAAGAAAAGATATGTGAAATATGGTTACACATATGGATCTATATTTTTATTGTATTTTTATATTTTTTCTAGCAGTAATTCATGGAGTTTAAATAATATTTTAAACATTAAATCATGGTATTTCACCCAAGGTTTATGGGAAATGAAGGGTATGTGGTTTTGGAAAGCA
>JAHAIU010000384.1 GCA_018372555.1 Clostridium sp. | reverse complement strand
TTCATCAGTATACTCAACATTACCGTTTGGTTGTTTTGACCAGCCTTTAAAAGTATACCCATCTCTAGTAAACGTATTTTTGCTTAACTTTGTAGAATTATTTAGCTCTATAGACTGAGGAACCATGTTCCCAATTCCACCATTAGCATTGAACTCAACTGTATATGAAGTTTGTTGATTATCCTTATAGAATTTAAAAGGAATCTCAAATGTCTTATTAGAAACAACTTCAGTTATAACAATTGTATAATTTCCTGCTTCTATTGTATCATCGTATACATAAACCAGTATTTTGTCAGGTGTAACATCACTAAATACTTCTACTTTATCATAACTAACGAGCTTTCCCGTTGGATCTTTGATTTCAAACTCAAACTGTGGCTCATATTTTAATTCATTTCCATCCTTATCATAATATTTCAATGTGAATTCCTGTTCAGTGTCTTTTTCTATCTTCACATTTTTATCTTCAACTATATCTAGTTTTTCAATAGGATTATCTACTTGTTTACTTCTTATTACCCAGTTTTTTGTCGCTTGCCCATTTTCTTTTTTCAGTTCTAGATTTCGTTGGTTAAAGAATGGCTTAAAAGTCACATTACCACTAGATGTTTGTGTAGCAGAAATATAAATATGGTCCTTTTTAACAACACCTGAAGTAGCAATATCAACTCCTGGTGTTCTTAATTCAACCGTACCCTTTAATTCTCCTTTTACTTCTAAATTCCCAGTTTCATTTAATATTAACAATGATCCATCTTCCCCAACAAAACTACCTACACTAAAAGGTGTAGTCAAATTGCTAATATCTAACTTACTTTTAGAATCTAGCTCCAACTTTCCTTTAATATCTAAAAATTCATTTGCATTCTTCACTTTTATCCTAGAATTCTTTAATATCACATCATTGAATCCTTTAAGGATCGGGCCGTCAATTTTATCATAACCATTGAAAATAATTGTGGCATTAGATGTAGCATAATTATTTTCAAATTTACTTGCAGAAATCTGACCAATATTAAATTCTACATTTGCGTTTACTTTTCCATTTACCCCATCAGCATAAATACCATCTTCAACATTAACGCCTTTATTCAACTCTAAAGTTACTGGAATATCTGATTCTCCTATTTCAGAACCAGCATATATTGTTTTTAATTTAAACGAGTCTCCAACATAACCATCTACTTTCAAAACAGATTTTATTCCTTTATTGTCTGTGCCGTTCTTATACGCACCACCATATACACTAGGTATTTTAGTATTATTTTTAAAGTTTTTCACATTATTCATTTCAAGCGTATGTCCATTTAAGTAAATATTGCTTGCAAAGAATTCCATATTTTCAAATTTAACATTAGCACCCAATTGAACAGGTACCCTACTAGATAATACTCCGTTTCCAGAGTTATCACCGATAATATTAATTGCTTTTTTAAAAGTGAACACACCTTGGTCTGAGAAATTATCATCATTTTGAATTGTTACAGCATTCAATAATACTAACGTATCATTTTCACTTGCAAAGTCATAAGCAGTTTTAAAATTATTAAAAGGTCTTGCTTCGCTTCCATCTCCACCTTCAGAAGCAAAAGTTTTAACATAAATCTTTTTTGATTTTACCTCATCCGTTACTCTACCTTGAGTTTGTCCTTTATTTGGTGCAGTCAAATTTACTTCTTTCTTTGCTTCTTCCACAATAATCATATCTGTATTTTCCTGTGCATATACAGCAGTTGGAAGACTATTTATTGTGCTTGTTGCTCCAATAATAACAGCTGAACTAACTGCCAGTATTTTTTTTGTTTTCACTTTCCATCACTCCTTCTATTCTTTAGATATGTTTTGAAGAAATATTAAAAATCTTATCCAACATGGAAAATAAAATAGCGTCTATTTTCTAATTATTATTAATGAAACATGTAGATGCAATTTTTCATTTTATATTATATATATTGTAATAAATAACGTCTAGCTTATTTGACAAGCAAATCCTAAAATATCTGACTCATTATATAATTTTGACTGTTTTTACTTTTTGTTTTATATGGATTTATCTAATTTGTAAATATAATAATATTTATTCATTTTTAATCCTTATTTATATGGAATATTTTTTGTTATGCTCATTGATAAAGAAAATCTAAATAATATAACTTTAACAGAATTATATTCTCCTATA
>JAHAIU010000383.1 GCA_018372555.1 Clostridium sp. | reverse complement strand
ATACTTATATAATTAAATAGAGGTGATAAAATGAAGATAGATAGAGTTAATAATGTATTAAGAGAAATGGAAAAGCAAGGTTTAAGTCAGATGATAGTGTCATCACCATCAGCTATATTTTATTTAACTGGTAAGTGGTTTTCACCGGGAGAAAGATTAGTTGCTTTATACTTAAATACTAAAGGAAATCATAAGCTTATTGTTAATAAGTTATTCCCAGTTTACGAGGACTTAGGAGTAGACTTAATTTGGTACACAGATATAGAGGATCCAATACAAATATTATGCACAGTTGTGGAGAAAGAAGAAGTTATAGCTGTGGATAAAAATTGGCCAGCATATTTCTTAATTAGACTTATGGAAAATAAGGGAGCAAAGGCTTTTGTTAATGGTTCTCCTATTATTGATAGATTAAGAATGATTAAAGATGCTGAAGAGATAGCTTTAATGAAGAAGTCATCAGAAATTAATGATAAAGTTATGCTAGAACTTTGGGATAACTTAAAAGAAGGAAAGACGGAAAAGTACTATGCAAGTCTTTTAGCAGAAATTTATGAAAGTCATGAAGTAAATGAATTTTCATTCCCTCCAATAGTAGCTGTTAGCCCTAATGGAGCTGATCCTCATCATGATTCAGATAAAACTCCAATAAAAAAAGGTCATAGTATAGTAATTGATATTGGGGGAGTTTACAATTCATACTGCTCAGATATGACAAGAACTGTATTCTTTGGAGAAGAGCCAAGTGAAAGACATGCGAATATCTACAATACAGTTAAAGAAGCTAATTTAAGTGCTATAAGAAAAGTAAAAGAGGGAGTTAAGTTCTCAGAAATAGATAAGGCTGCTAGAGATTATATAGAAAATGCAGGCTACGGAGAATACTTTACTCATAGAACTGGTCATAGCATAGGAATAGAAGATCACGACTTTGGAGATGTAAGTTCAACTAACAATGAAGAAGTAAAAGAAGGAATGGTATTCTCTATAGAACCAGGAATATACCTAAAAGACGATATTGGAGTTAGAATAGAAGACTTAGTATTAGTAACTAAAGATGGATGTGAAGTACTAAACTCAGTAACTAAAGACATAACAATAATATAATTATATAGAATTACACTATTTAGTTAGATGAGATATCAACAGTTAATTTAGATAAAGATAAGAACTCTATACATATTAATTTAATGCGAAAGTCGACTTGGAGCAAAGCGAGGTCGAACTGAGCATAATATGTATAGAGTTCTATTTTTTTAAATTACTTCAATTATTTTATTCATCAATGAAGTGAATTTTTCTTTTACCATATTAGAAGTTTCTACTACTTCTTCATGATTTAAAGGTTGATCTAGTATTCCAGCAGCCATATTAGTTAAGCATGAAATACCAAGAACCTTCATTCCAGAGTGAGCAGCTATTATAACTTCAGGAACTGTAGACATTCCAACAGCATCAGCTCCAAGAACTCTAGACATTCTTATTTCAGCAGGGGTTTCATATGTTGGACCACTAAACATCATATAAACACCTTTCTTTATATTGATGTTTAATTCTTTAGCTATATCTTCTGCCTTCTTAATAAGTTCAGGAGTATAAGCACTAGACATATCAGGGAATCTTGGACCGAATTCCTTAAGATTTGCTCCTATTAGTGGATTATCTCCAGAGAAGTTAATTTGATCATTTATTATCATTAAGTCTCCTGGTTTAAAGCTTGTATTTACAGCACCAGCAGCATTAGTTACTATTAGTTTTTCTACTCCAAGAAGCTTCATAACTCTTACTGGGAAAGTAACTTCACTTAAATGGTATCCTTCATAAAAGTGGAATCTTCCTTGCATTGCTATAACAACTTTTCCATTAAGCTTACCAATAACTAATCTTCCTGCATGACCTTCTACAGTAGATACAGGGAAATGAGGTAGTTCTTCATAAGGGAAAAATTCAGGTTCTTCTATAGAATCAGCTAAAGAGCCAAGCCCAGAACCTAAAATTAAACCAATTTCAGGCTTATATTTAGACTTTTCTAGAATGAAATCAGCAGCAACTTTAATTTTTGTTGATAAATCCATATATTACACCTCTTATAAGTTTTATTTTGTAACTTAAATATAACTTAGTTTAATGAAAAGATAAAGGGAATTTAAATAATATTTTTTTAATGCGAAGCATTTAAAAT
>JAHAIU010000382.1 GCA_018372555.1 Clostridium sp. | reverse complement strand
CTTTTAGAACAAAATGGCTTCTATGCATCACTTTATTATAGTCAGTTTGAAGTTGCTAATTAAATAATAACTATATATGGATTAAGTAAATTAGTCCTATATTATAAAAGGTGCTGTATCAGATTGATTTTATAGATCAACTCTAGTACAGCTTCTTTTTTAGATAATATGCTTAGAATCTATAATAGTAAGTAACTCTTACTTGTTTTTATTCTTATTATTAACAGGAAGAAGAGGAATTATATTATTTACTCATTAAACTCAATAGAAATAAATTATTGGCTATGCTATATTTACGAATATATAAATTGAAAAATAGGATATAAATAATTCTATAAAATATTAAGCCAAAATGTGTTGAAAAATGTGTTAACACTGATTACACTTAAGAGTAGATAAAATAAAAAACGTAAGATGGGGAGTTTTTATGTATACGATTAGAAAAATAAAGAGTGAAGAAATAGAAAAAGTAATGGAGTTATGGAAGACAAGTACCATTAAAGCGCATGGCTTTATTGAAAAGGAGTATTGGGAAAATAATTATGAGGTTGTAAAAAATATTTATATTCCTATGTCAGAAACCTTTGTATATGATGATGGAGAAGAAATAAGAGGATTTGTAAGCATTATAAATAGAGAATTTATAGGGGCTTTATTTGTAGATATTGATTACCAAGGGTTGGGAATTGGAAGTGAATTAATTGATTATGTAGATAATAAATATAATAAACTAGAATTAGCAGTATATAAAGACAATGAAAGTGCTGTTGAGTTTTATAAGAAGAAAGGCTTTAAAATAATTGAAGAACAAAAGAATGAAGACTCAGGATTATATGAATACGTAATGGAAAAGTAACCTTATAATATTAATTATTTACAAATAAATCTAAAAGTGATAAAATTAATACAAATAAGTTTCAATATTATAGTAAATAAACATAATATTGATAGTATAATATTATTAAACAGTGATAGGGACGAGTATTATAGAATACTGTTTTAAGAGAGAAAGTGTCATTGGCTGTAAGCACTTTTAAATATGACTATAAGAAAACTACCCTGGAGTTATGGTTTAGTATCAATAAAATGAGAAATACCATCGGTGAAGATCGATAATACTTACAGAGATGAATTGGATTTTTAATTCAATTTGGGTGGAACCACGTATATAACATTCGTCCCAATATTATGGGATGAATGTTTTTTTATTTTTAATTAAATCTACAAAAGGAGGTAGAATGTAATGATTAACGTAAAATTAAAAGATGGATCAATAAGAGAAGTCAAAGAAGAATCAAATGTTTTAGAATTAGCTAGTTTAATAAGCAAGAAGTTAGCAAAAGTTGCTGTAGCAGGTGAAGTAAATGGAACCTTAGTCGATTTAAGCTATAAGCTTAAAGATGAAGATGAGGTAAATATACTAACTTACGACGATGAAATAGGAATTGAGGTTATGAGACATACTACCTCACATGTGATGGCACAAGCAGTTAAAAGAATATATAAAGATGCAAAAGTAACTATTGGTCCATCAATAGAAAATGGATTTTACTATGACTTTGATATAGAGAATTCATTAAATAATGAAGATTTAGCTAAAATTGAAGAAGAAATGAATAATATAATAAAAGAAGATTTGAGTATAGAAAGAATGGAGTTATCTAGAGAAGAAGCTATAAAGCTAATGGAAGATAGAGATGAACCTTACAAGATTCAGATAATAAAAGAGCTTCCGGAGGGAGTAACAATATCTCTTTACAAACAAGGTGAGTTTGTTGATCTTTGTAGAGGCCCTCATTTATATTCAACTAAATCAATTAAGGCTTTTAAATTGACAAGTGTTGCAGGAGCTTATTGGAAGGGTAATGAAAAGAATAAAATGTTACAAAGAGTGTATGGTGTAGCATTTTCTAATAAAGAGATTTTAAAAACTTATTTAAATAATATAGAAGAAGCAAAGAAAAGGGATCATAGAAAGCTAGGAAAAGAATTGAAGCTATTTACTTTTGTAGAAGAAGGACCAGGTTTCCCGTTCTTTTTACCTAAGGGTGTAGTTCTTAAAAATAATCTGATAAATTATTGGAGAGAACTTCATGATAAAGCTGGATATGTTGAAGTAGAAACACCTATAATGTTAAACAAAAAGTTATGGGAAACTTCAGGTCATTGGTATCATTATAAAGAAAATATGTATACTTCA
>JAHAIU010000381.1 GCA_018372555.1 Clostridium sp. | reverse complement strand
ACTGATGCGAAAAGATAGTCCATTAGCAAAACTAAATGCAATCACTCCAGAAGATATCAAAGACGAACCTATTTTCCTTGCCCATCAACAATCAAGTGCAAACGTATTATCAGGCTGGTTTAAAGAATATTATCGTAATCTAAATGTGATTGGCAGCTTTAATCTTATCACTACCCCAGCAATGATCGTAGAAAGTGGTTTAGGCTATGTTTTTACATTTGATAAATTAATTAATACAACCGGTGATTGTAACCTCTGCTTCCGACCATTAGAACCAAATTTTGAAACTGGATTTTATCTTGTCTGGAAAAAATATCAAATTTTCAGCCGTTCTGCTAAAATGTTTTTAGAGGAACTGCAAAAAGTTCTATTTTAATTAATTATTCACAAAGAAAGCTAACAAAGCAGCACTCTGTTAGCTTTTTAATATGAGCTTACCAATATCCATATACTAGATTATTCTTCTAATTCATAATTAATATGTTCTAATGTCATTTGCAGCTTTTCTTTTTTATTATCATTGTTATAATTAAGATAATGTGAATATAAGATATCAACCACGATCAAGGCGGGAACTTGGGGTGAGATTTTATCAGAAATAGCTAAATTTTTTAACCCCCCAATCAAGATCAGTTCATCATAATAAGAACGATATTCATATACCCGAGCAGCAGATAACATAATTGTTTTAGCTCCTTTTTCTTTTGCTTCTCGTAATCCTTCTATAACTTCTTCGGTTTTTCCACTTACACTGATTCCAATCACTAATGATTCTTGATTTACTCGGGTAATATTCATCCGAATAGAATGTGATTCTGCTAAATAATCAACATCTAATCCTAATCTCATAAACCTTAATTTAAATTCTCTTGCAACAACTGACGATGAGCCAATTCCATAAATATAAACTCGATTATATTTCATATGTTCAAATACTATATTAATACATTTTTCTAGTAATTCATTATCATTAATATCTTCTCTTGTATTTTTATCCTTTAAATGAGTTCTATATTCGTCTAGTATAACTCTTCCATCTTGCTCTACATTTTCCTTACTTTCAAAGAAAAATTCACAATCTTTCATATTAAGAAGAGCTCTCTATGGATCACCAGGGAATAAACTTTCAGAATATGCATATTCTCTTTCTTTACCACCTAAACAAGCAGGTAAGTTTGCATCAATTTTTCTATAATTTACATTAAGGCCTAATATTTTATCCATTATGGCTATATAGTCTACGTTTTGTACAAGTTCATCACATTTCATATTTTTTGTTTCTTTACTTCTTATTAATAAAGGAACTTTAACTCTACCATCAGATAAAAATTCTTCATCAGGTTTTACAAGAAAACCTTGACCATGGTCTGATATAAGTGCCACAGTTATATTATCAAGGTCAAAATTATCTTCTAAATAACAATAAAGGCTTCTTAAATGGATGTCTATATATTTCATCATTCTAATATATGAGTGTTTTCTTGCCTTACTATATTCAGTTTTTACACTAGTTTCAGATGAAATAAAATTTACACTTATAGGTTTTTCATCATATGGCTCAATAGCTTGTATAGGATATGTTAGATTATATCCGTCTGCTGTATCATGTAGATCTGGTATACAAGTATGAATAAACATATTTGTATTTTTAAATGTTTCCATATGCTCTATTAATAATGAAGGTAAATCTTTAATTGTCATATTTCCATTCATAGAAGGTTCATATAATATATGGTCAAATCCGCGATAATATCCATATGCAAAATTGCTACGCCAATCACCATCTATTTTAGATGTAAAATAATTTTTATCATTAATATATTCAGATAATATCTTTACATCATCCCTTAAAGTTGTATTAAATTTAGGATGAAAAAGTTTATGGCTTGTCGTATATTGACCTGTAAAATAACTAGCTATACTAACATATGTCCATTCACCAGATGTATAAAAATTATTGCAATACATATAATCTTTAAAAAAATTGTGTGTATGAGGCATAAGATTTTCTAATCCACCATTTTCTTCTATAACACGTTGTGATAGCCCATCTATAAATAATGTTAAAACTAAATCTTTATTATTTTCAAATTTAAAACAAGGAATAGGTTTTCCTATAAATAAATCTGAATTAGATTTTATATTAGGGATACCATTAATATTAAATAAATAATAATGTATATTATCAAGTATAAATTTATA
>JAHAIU010000380.1 GCA_018372555.1 Clostridium sp. | reverse complement strand
GAAAAGCTAAAATAGGGATAATGAATAATGTTTCTTTAGTAGTTAATGATAATTATGAAACTACAGCAAAGGGAATATTTGCTTGTGGAACTGTATTAACATGGGATTCAGATATTTTTAATAGCGGGGAAGTTGGATACATAGTAGGTAAGAAGGCAGCAGAATATATCAAAAGTTATGTCTACTAGTAAGTTTTATATAGAGCTATCTATTGATAAATCTATTATTATAAAGATTCAATTGAGAATTGATAGTCATATGGCTATAGGTATTTAGTTATAAGTTTTAATAAACTTATATATAAAAAAAGCCTTTTAATAATGCTACTTCACGTATGCACCTTTAAAATAATTGATTAATTGAGTGTTTTATTAATTAAAATGTAAAGTATGGTATTAAAAAATAGGTATAAATTATAATAACATACAAGGTAGCAGTCTAAAAATAGACTGCTACCTTTACTTTAAACACTAATAAAATAAACACTATATTTAAAAATCGCCTTAATTTTTTATGAATTCATTAAATAATAGTTTATGTCCATTTTCATTAAAGTGAATACCATCAATATAATATTCATTATGATTAATAGAAGAAGTAAGGTCATAAAAATCAATATATTTTAATTTATACTTGTTACATAATTTTATTAATATTTCTCTAAGCTTAGGTAGGCTTTTCTCACAATAATCATAAGTTAATGAAGGCATAAATAATCTATATGCATCTTCTTTAATAATTCTTGGAGGAATTCCAATGATAATACTATCTGTGCAAGTTAATGATTCCTGGATCATTAAATCAATATTATCTATTATAGAATCTATAGCCCTATTAGATAGTAAGTCATTAGTTCCGCCCATTATAAAAATTGTAGATGGATTTAAGCTTGTAACATCTTCAGTAAATCTATTTAACATATCTGTAGTTGTGTTTCCGTTAATACCTTTATTAATAATATTAATATTGTTACCTTTTTCAATACAAAACTCTTTATAAAATTCTATCCAAGATTTATTTTTACTAACACCATAGCCAAAAGTTAAGCTATCTCCAATAAAAACATAATTTTTATTCTGCATTAAAGTTCACCTCATTAAAACAATTTATTAAAGCAGCTTCTACATATTAAAGTTTTACCACCGTTTGCTTTAATAACATTAGAGTCATTAATTTTTTTCTTACAAAACTCGCATAAATTAGTATCTTTTAATAAATCATCATTATTAGTTTTCTTTTTACTGGTATCACTGGTTTTAGGAACTTTAGACTTTTTTAAACTAGAATAGATTTTTTTATCAGAGGAAACTTCTTTTTTTCTAACTGAATAAGAAATTTCATATTCACTTTCACCAAAAAATTCTAACTCAAATCTAGGGTTTTCCTTATCATAAAACTCTTCAGTTATTATTCTAGTTATTTGGGCATCATTAACTATAAGGCCACTTTTTTCAATACCATCGAAAATACTCTTAGTAATATTGGCTGTATCTGGATGTCTTTTTTCGCTTTTATAGTAGACTTTTAGCACGGCAATAAGAGACTCATCTAAAATTACTCCAGGATTTTGGATTCTAGAATAGTATGCTATTTGTTCTTCATAAATTGCGTATCTATCATGAGACTTTCCAGTGTTGCTAGGAAGTATGGCTCTACCATCTTTATTATGTAACTTAAAATTAGATTTAGTAATAGGGGAACCAGGTACTACCACTCTTGCATAACTACTCATTTAACAAAACTCCTTTAATTTATTAATTTATCCTTAAAAATACATTAATTCTAACAAAAAATAATGATTAATTTTTTCATTCATTATATAATAAACAATGTAACTTAAGTAATTAGTCAAAGTTTTAAGCTTTATTTTATTATATATATGTTTCAATAAATAATCTACATTTAGAGGACTTATGTTATTTTAAGTTGAAAATAGTTTTGAAAGCATGTATTTTTTAAATTTTTATATAAGTTACTAATAGAGTTAAGTATCTTAAATATTTTTAATAGAATATAACTTAATAAAAAGTAATAGGGAATATAGCTTAATGAAAAGTAGAATCCTTATTATAATCTACATAAAGAGAATGTATATATTTAACAGTAATGATGAAGATTAGAAATAGAAGTAAGAGGTAAATAAAATGGATAGTAAATTAATTTTATCAATAGAATCAAGTTGTGATGAAACTTCAGCTGCTGT
>JAHAIU010000379.1 GCA_018372555.1 Clostridium sp. | reverse complement strand
GTTATATTAGAAACTGTTCTATTATCAGTACTAATATTTATTTTTATTCCATCCTTATAATAATTAAATATTGGATGATCATTATACATATTTACTGCCTTAGTATCAACATTACTTTTAGGACACATTTCTAATGTAATTCCTTTTTCCTTTACTAATTTATATGACTCTTCATCATTATAGATAAAAACTCCATGTCCAATTCTTTCAGCACCTAAAAGTTTTATGGCATCTCCTACATTTTTACCAAATCCCGTTTCTCCAGCATGAATCGTAATTCTGTATCCTTTTTCCTTTGCTAATTTCATAGCATCGACATATTCAACTGCAAATCCTTCCTTCTCAGTAGCCGCTAAATCTATTGCTACAACACCTTTTCCAAGGAATTTTGAACCAGCTTCTATAGAGTCATATACATGCTCTAATCCTAAACCTCTTATACAAGAAATTATTATATTTCCTTTAATATCATAAAATTTTTCCGCATCTCTAATTCCTTTAATGACACTTTCAATTATCTCTTTTAATTTAAGTCCTTTTTTTGTATGAAAAATTGGAGCAAATCTTACTTCTATATACTTAATATTTTCCTTTACGGCATCTTCTAATAATTCATAAGATGCTCTTTTTAAATTTTCTTTAGTTTGTAAAACCATATTAGGTAAATCAAATTTTTTTAAATAATCATCTAAAGAACTACAATTTTCTTCAACTGATAAAAGTTTTTTAACATAGTTATATTCATAACTATCTAGCTCTATATTATCTTTCTTAGCGAGTTCTATAACAGTTTCAACTCTTAGACTACCATCTAAATGACAATGCAGCTCTATTTTGGGTAATTTATTAATATCCATATAATAACTTCCTTTTCTAAATATAATTTTAATTTAAATATCTTATATAAAAATGTATAAAAAAATTCTTGACCACGAAGAAATCACAAACAAATGATTTCCTCGTAATCAAGAATTATTGGTTCTTGGTAGAGACCCCTAAACCATATTATTAAGGTTATACGAAGTATTTAATATTCACGAATTTAAATTATAATTATTTTATCATAAATTTAGAAATAGTCAATAAAAACTTAAAATTTAATATTACTTTTAAAAAAAATTTCAAATTCTATTCAGTATAAGATAATTGGATACTTAAGAACCATATAAACATAAATTATGCTTTCTTATCCTTAATAATAATAAATACACGTTGTAAAATTATAAATAAACATAAAAGTGCTGCTATGACAATCTTTGTCCACCAAGAACTTAATGTCCCTTCAAATGTTATTATTGTTTGTATAACCCCCTGCGTTAATACTCCAAGTAAAGTTCCAAATACATAGCCAACTCCACCTGTCAGCATTATTCCACCTATTACAGCTGATGCAATTGCATCCATCTCTAACCCAACTGTATGTTGTCCATAACCTGATAACATATAAAAGCTAAATACAACACCTGCAAGTGCTGAACAAAATCCACTTATGGTATAAACCAGAATCTTCGTTCTATCAACGGGTAATCCCATAAGTCTTGCTGATTGTTCATTTCCTCCTATAGCATATATAGTTCTTCCAAACTTTGTGTACTGTAATATATATATAGCCAATACCAAAACCATTATGGCAATAACTACACTCCAAGATATAAAACCATTACCAATTCTAATTCTAGCCTGACTTATTTTTGCATAAGTTTCATTACTAATGGTTATCGTATCAATACTTACAAGATAGCATAATCCCCTAGCTAAAAACATTCCTGCTAATGTTGCTATAAACGGCTGAATTTTAAACTTTGTTACCAAAACTCCCATAATAGTTCCAAAAATACATCCAATTATAAGCATAAGTAAAATAACAACCCAAGGATTCCAGCCCTTATTTTCAAGAAGATATGCAGAGAGCATGCATACAAAAGCAATTACAGATCCGACAGATATATCTATACCACCAGTAATAAGTACAAATGTAACCCCAATTGCTGTTATAAGTAAAAATGCATTATCAATAAATAAATTTAAAAATGTTTGTAATTTAAAGAATCCATTATATTTAAAAGTTCCAAATACACATAATACTAAAAATAAAACTATTGTTACAAATATAGGTAAGTATTTAGTTTGTAATATTTTATTTTTCAACACTAGTAAGTTTTTCACTATTAATCCCCCTCTTCTTATCAAACAGATTCCTAAATAT
>JAHAIU010000027.1 GCA_018372555.1 Clostridium sp. | reverse complement strand
AAATTTTAAATGTGGAGGCGTATATGAAAAAAAGACATTTCTCTTTTATCATACTATTAATTATTCAAATTATGTTTTTAGTAAGTTGTAGTGATTTTAGTAGTATTAGTTCTAGAAAAGAAAAGGAAATTAAAGAAACTATAGATTTAGTTTTATCTTATGAAAAAGGATATGATGAAACTATGAAGAAGCATATTAGTGAGAAAAATTTTTATGTCTGCAATTATAAGGAGTACTATTCATTATATATAGGTGATGCAACTATAGATGAATATGAAAGTAAGGTTGTTAATATTTATAAAGATGGCGAAAAGTATAAAGTCTATATGCTATTAAATATAAAAGCTAGAGGTTTAGAAGTTCATAAAAATGAAGATGGTAGTGAAGAAGGCAGTGATGAGGCTATAGGAGAAGATATACCTTTAGAGATTATTGTTAAAGAAAAAGATGGTGAATTCTATATTGAAGGATTAACTGAGTATGAAAATTTAGAAAAAGCTAAGGAATTAAATGAAGGTTTTAAATAAAGAAATTTTTATTTTCAGGTGGAGTTTTCTTAACAGGAATACTCTGCTCTACCTGAAGGTTAGAAAACTAATCCAGGCGAGTAGCAGTGATTAACTCCCACTTGTAGAAGGTGGGTAGCAATCGGATAAACTATTAAGAAGAAGGTGAATACTATGAAACCACTTGCAGAGATTATGAGACCTGAAAAGTTAGAAGATTTTATAGGTCAAAAAAATATAATAGCTAAGGGAAAGCCCTTATATAATTTAATAATCAGCAAAAGAATACCTAATTGCATTTTGTATGGGCCACCAGGAACAGGAAAAACCACACTTGCTAATATTATGGCCAATTATAGTGACAAAAAATTCTATAAATTAAATGCAACTACAGCATCAGTTAAGGATATTCAAGAAATAACTAATAGCTTAGATAGTTTGCTAAATTATAATGGAGTGGTTATTTATATAGATGAGCTTCAACATTTTAGTAAAAAACAACAACAAGCACTTTTAGAGTTTATTGAAAATGGAAGAGTAACTTTAATAGCTAGTACTACTGAAAATCCTTATTTTGCTATACATAAAGCAATATTAAGTAGATGTAATATTTTTCAGTTTCAGTCATTAAAATTAGAAGAAATATTAGAAGGGCTTGAAAAAGCAATAAAAAAACTGGTAAATGAAGATATTGAAGTAAATTATACAATAGAAGCTTTAAAATATATTGCAGATATTTCACAAGGTGATTATAGAAAAGCTTATAATGTATTGGAATTATGTATTAACTCACAATTAAATAAAACTAAAAATATAACAGTTGAATACATTGAGGAGCTAAATCAATCTCATATTAGAGCTGATGCTAGTGGAGATGAGTACTATAATTTTTTAAGTGCGCTTCAGAAGAGTATAAGAGGAAGTGATCCAGATGCAGCAGTCCACTATTTAGCAAGGCTTATTAAATCAGGGAATTTACAAGCAATAATAAGAAGGATTAGTATTATTGCAGCAGAAGATATAGGACTTGCACATCCCAATGCTTTATCTGTGGTGAATTCTGGTATTGAACTTGCTTTAAAGGTTGGATTTCCAGAAGCATCATTAATACTATCAGAGCTTGTAATATATTTAGCAACACTACCAAAGTCCAATAGTGCATATAAAGCTATATCTATGGCATTATCTGATTTGGATAATAAAAATGTAGGAGATGTACCAAATCATTTAAAAGATGCTCATTACTCTGGAGCTAAGAATTTAGGGATAGGTGGTTATAAATACCCACATGATTATGATAATCATTATATTAAACAGCAATATTTGCCTGATAATTTACAAGGAAGTAAATATTATGAACCTCAAAGTAACAAGTATGAAGATAGCTTAAAACAATATTGGAATACTATAATAAATAATTCTAAATAATCATAATTTAACTATATAGTTGTAATGAAATTTCTATAATAATTCTTCGTTTTTAATTTTCAATTTTTAATTTGGGCTGTTTCCGCGACAGCTCTGTATATTAGATTAAAATGGGAAAGGCGAGGTTTTATGATTATTGACAATATCAGAGCATTTTGATAAGATATTTGAGTAAATACTAGTAAAATAGTAAACTTTAAAGGGGGAAGGAAAATGAAGCTTTCTACTAAGGGTAGATATGGGGTCAAGGCTATGGTAGACCTTGCAATGCACTATGGAGATGCCCCCGTTTCTATAAAAACTATATCTCAAAGACAAAATATATCTGAATATTATTTAGAACAATTATTTTCACCTCTTAGAAAAGCAAAAATTATAAAAAGTATAAGAGGAGCTCAAGGTGGATATGTACTAAATAGTGCTCCAAAAGATATTACAGTAGCAGATGTAATGTATGTATTAGAAGGACCAGTTGAAATTGCTGAATGTATTGAAGGAGTAGCTGACTGTGATAATATAGATTTTTGTGCTACTAGATTGTTATGGGAAAAAATAAAAAACAGTATAGATGAAGTGATGGAAAGCATAACTCTTCAAGATATTGTAGATGATTATAATAGAATGAAGTTTGAAAGTGAATCCATTAAGTTTGTTAAGAGGAGCGAGTAAAGATGAAAAATGTTTATATGGACTATGCAGCAACTACTTATGTTAAGCCAGAAGTTTTAGATGAAATGATGCCTTTCTTTACTGAAAAGTATGGTAATCCATCTTCTTTTTATGGGATTTCAAGAGAAACTAAAATGGCTATAGATAAGGCTAGAAATAGAGTTTCTAAGGCTTTAAACTGTGATGTAAGTGAAGTTTACTTTACTGGAGGTGGTTCAGAAGCAGATAACTGGGCTATTAAGGGGGTTGCTTCAGCTCATAGAAAAAAAGGAAATCATATAATTACAACTAAGGTTGAACATCATGCAGTGCTTCACACTTGTGAATATTTAGAAAAGCAAGGATTTGAAGTTACTTATTTAAATGTAGATAAAGAAGGCTTTATAAACTTAGAAGAATTAAAAAATGCTATAACTGATAAGACTATATTAGTTTCTATTATGTTTGCAAACAATGAAATAGGAACTATTCAACCGATAAAAGAAATAGGAGCAATCTGTAGAGAAAGAAAAGTATTATTCCATACAGATGCAGTTCAAGCGGTTGGAAATATAGCAATAGATGTTAAAGAAATGAACATTGACCTTCTATCTCTTGCTGGACATAAAATTTATGGACCGAAGGGAACTGGTGCTTTATATATTAGAAAAGGTGTAAGAATAGATAATTTAATTCATGGAGGCGGACAAGAAAGAGCTAGAAGAGCAGGAACAGAAAATACTGCTTCAATAGTTGGACTTGGAAAAGCTATAGAACTTGCTACTGAAAACTTAGAAGAGCATAATAAGAAAATGACTATTCTTAGAGATAAATTAATAGATGGTCTTTTGAAGGTGCCTCATACTAGATTAAATGGACCTAGAGGGGATATGAGATTACCTGGAAATGTAAATATAACTTTTGAATTTATAGAAGGTGAATCAATATTACTTTCTTTAGACTTTGAAGGGATATGTGCATCAAGTGGAAGCGCTTGTACATCGGGATCTTTAGATCCATCACATGTATTATTAGCAATAGGACTACCACATGAATTAGCACATGGATCATTAAGATTAACTTTAGGTGATGGATCAACTGAAGAAGATGTAGATTATGTTTTAGAAGTTGTCCCACCAATTATCCAAAGATTAAGAGATATGTCTCCATTATGGGAAGACTTTTTAAAGAAGGGAGAAAAGTATTATGATGTACAGCGATAAGGTAATGGATCATTTCAGAAATCCAAGAAATGTAGGGGAAATTGAAAATGCAAGTGGTGTTGGAGAAGTTGGTAATGCCAAATGTGGTGATATAATGAAGGTTTATTTAAAAATAGAAGATAATATAATTAAGGATGCAAAGTTTAAGACTTTTGGATGTGGATCAGCCATTGCATCATCATCAATGGCAACAGAATTAATAATAGGAAAGACTGTGGAAGAAGCTTGGGAATTATCTAACAAAGCAGTTGCAGAAGCGTTAGATGGACTTCCACCTGTAAAAATGCATTGTTCAGTACTTGCTGAAGAAGCTATACATAAAGCAATTAACGACTATAGAAACAATGCAGGTTTAGAGCTTTGGGATTTTGAAGAACATGATGATATTCATGATCATATCCACGGTGAAGAATAGGAAATAAAATGAAGAAAAAAGTAGTAGTAGGTATGAGTGGCGGAGTTGATAGCTCTGTTGCTGCATATCTTTTAAAAGAACAAGGTTACGATGTTATTGGTGTAACTATGAAGCACTTTGATGACGAATCAGAAGATTATGTTGAAAGGGAAGGTGGATGTTGTTCACTTTCTTCTGTAGAGGATGCTAGAAGAGTTGCTGATAAACTAGGAATACCTTTTTATGTACTTAATTTTAAAGAAGCCTTTAAGGAAAAAGTAATTGATTATTTTGTTCAAGAATATATGGAAGGAAAAACTCCAAATCCATGTATTGCTTGTAATAAACATATTAAGTTTGATGAATTCTTAAGAAGAGCTAAAGGGATTGGTGCTGATTTCGTAGCAACAGGTCATTATGCTAAAATAGAAAAAAATGAAGATGGAAGATATCTTTTAATTAAGGCAGATGATGATAAAAAAGATCAAACTTATGCTTTATATAACTTTACTCAAGAACAATTAAGTCAAACTCTAATGCCTTGTGGAAATTACACTAAGGATAAAATTAGGGAAATTGCAAAAGAAATAGGTTTAGCTGTTCATAATAAAAAGGATAGTGAAGAAATATGCTTTATACCTGATAATAATCATGGAAAGTTTATTACTTTAGTTAGACCTAATGAAGTAAAGCAAGGAAATTTTGTTGATAAGAATGGTAATATTTTAGGTAAGCATAAAGGTATAGTGTATTATACTATAGGTCAAAGAAAAGGACTTGGCTTAGCTTTAGGTTATCCAGTTTTTGTTACAGATATTAATCCTAATACTAATGAAGTTATAATAGGACCTGAAGATGATGTGTTTAAAACTGATTTAGTAGCTAAGGATGTTAACTTTATTCCTTTTGACAAATTAGATAAAGAAATAACTGTTTATGCTAAGGTTAGATATCTAGCAAGACCAGCAGAAGCTATTTTAACTCCATTAGAAGACGGAAAAGTTAAAGTTTCCTTTAAAGATAAACAAAGAGCAATTACTAAGGGGCAATCAGTTGTATTTTATGATGGCAACTTAGTAATTGGTGGTGGAGTAATAGAAAATATAATATAAATAGAAAATTCCTATATTTTAGAATATAGGAATTTTTTTTTGCCTTTAGGAAATAATATATTTAGGGTTTATAGGAGGGTGATACTATGTTAAAGACTAAAGATTTCTATTTGCTAAAGGTCTATGATTTAAGGGGGAAGTACTTAGGGGTAATAGATGATGTATTTATAGATTTTAGTAAGGGGTTAATAAAAGGTTTTTCAATTTCTAACTATAAGTTTTTTAGTAAGAAAAACTTTATTGAAGCTTCAAATATATTGACAATTGAAGATGTGATGATAATAAAGGAATTAAGTATAAAAAAGGGGATATCATTTAAAGAAATAAAAGATATTGATGTTAGAGATAGGAATAATACTATTTTAGGAATTTTAGAGGATTTAATTATAGAAAAAAGAGATTATTCAATTAAAGGATTGATTATTAGCTCAGGAATTTTTGATAGAATTTTTAAAGGAAAAGATATTTTACTACATAAGGAATGTATTTTAGGAGAAGATTTTATTTTGTATTATGGAAATACCGAAGTTAAACTAAAGACTATTCCAAGAAAGAAAAAATATGTTTAATTATAAGAAAAATAAAAAGGTAATAAATCTTATAATACTAATCCTAGTAATATTTTTAATTTTTATACTTTATTTTAAAATAGAAACTATAAATAGTGTAGTAAATATTATTTTGATAAGCTTAATTTTTTCTTACTCGTTAAAACCAATACGAAATATTTTGACCGAAAGGCTTAGATTAAATAAAAGAGTGGCATCTATAATTATTATTTTAGGGATATTTATAATTATTGGAATATTTCTATATATATTAATTCCAAGCATATTAAAAGAAAGTAATAATATTACTGATATTATTGGTAATATAGATGACTATATCGATGTCTTATATTCTAAGCTTAAGATAAATGAAATAGAATTTTTAAAAAATATATATGTAATTATTAATGAAAAATTAAATACTTTCTTGGTTACTTTTTCTGAAAGTTTTTTAACTAATATCTTAGAAGGAATCGAGAATATTATATCCTTAGCGATAATACCTATAGTTACTTATTATTTTTTAGTCGATGGTGAATTATTATTTCATAAATTATTGCTTATACTACCTACAGAAAAAAGAATAGTAATAAAAAAGGTTTTAACTCATATTGATAAAGTTTTAAGTAGATATATAGTAAGTCAGTTATTTTTATCTTTAATTATAGGAGTAATAACTAGTATAGCACTTCTTATCTTAGGAGTTGATTTTGCTATACCACTTGGGATATTCAATGGTATCCTTAATATAATACCTTATTTTGGGCCTATAATTGGTGGAATACCTGCTGTGTTTGTAGCATTGATTTCTTCACCGAAAAGGGCTTTATTTACAGCCTTAGTTGTGTTTTTAATACAGCAGATAGAAGGAAATATATTATCTCCTAAAATAACAGGTGATAGTACTAATATGCATCCTATAATTATAATCATATTGCTATTAATAGGTGAAAAATTAGGAGGATTTGTAGGGATGATAATTGCAGTTCCTATTGGTGTAATAATAAAGGTTATTTATGAGGATATTAACGATTATTTATTTTAAAACAAAGTAATTGACATATATTAAGAAATAAACTATAATTTCATTGAAAATAAGAAAATTTAATATATAGCTGTGAAGAGAATGAGTAAATATAATCTATATATTCAGAGAGGAAGTGGATGGTGAAAACTTCTTATATAATATATTGAAGCTATCTTGGAGCTATTTTAACTAAGTGATGCAAATTTTTGTTTTGCATAATTAGGGTGGTACCGCGGAATTTATGTTTTCGTCCCTTTTTTTGGAGGGGCGGAAACTTTTTTTATTCTTTAGGAATTAAACTCACCTTTTATATATTAAAAAAGATAAAATGGAGGTAAGAATATGAAGTTTATAGGAACTAATGAACTTAGAGAAGCTTATTTAAAATTTTTTGAAAGCAAAGATCACTTAAGATTAGAGAGTTTTCCTCTAGTTCCGAAAAATGATAAATCATTATTATTAATAAATGCAGGTATGGCTCCACTTAAGCCGTATTTTACTGGTCTTCAAGAACCACCAAGAAAGAGAATTACTACATGTCAAAAGTGTATTAGAACTGGAGATATTGAAAATGTAGGTAAAACATCAAGACATGGTACTTTCTTTGAAATGCTTGGTAACTTTTCTTTTGGAGATTATTTTAAAGAAGAAATTATTCCTTGGTCTTGGGAGTTTATTACTGAAACTTTACAAATACCTAAGGATAAATTATATGTTACTATTTATTTAGAAGATGATGAGGCTTTTGATATTTGGTGCAAAAAAACAGATGTAGATCCAAATAGAATATTTAGACTTGGAAAAGAAGATAACTTCTGGGAAATAGGGGTTGGACCATGTGGACCTTGTACTGAAATTCACTTTGATAGAGGTGAAGGAGTTATTACTAATGTTGATGACTTTGTAAAGGCAAGTGATGAAGATAGAGTAGTAGAATTCTGGAACTTAGTATTTACTCAGTTTGATAAGGATGAAGAAGGAAATTACAATAGATTAGCAAATCCTAATATAGATACAGGAATGGGACTTGAAAGAATAGCTACTATAATGCAAGGTGTAGATAATATATTTGAAATAGATACAGTTAAAAATATATTAAATAAAGTAGCAGAACTTTCTAATGTTAAATATGGAGAAAATCCTTCAAAGGATGTTTCCCTTAGAATAATTACAGATCACGTTAAGTCTGTAACTATGCTTATTTCAGATGGAGTTCAACCAAGTAATGAAGGAAGAGGATATGTTCTTAGAAGACTTTTAAGAAGAGCTGCTAGACATGGAAGATTACTTGGAATTAAAGGTTTATTCTTAACTGAAATAGTTGAATCTGTTGTTGAAAACTACGGCGATGCATATCAAGCATTAAAAGAAAATAAAGAGTATATTGAAAAAATAGTTTCTTTAGAAGAAGAAAGATTTAATGAAACTATAGATTCAGGAATGGTTATTTTAAATGAGTATATTGAAGAAATGAAAGCTTCAAATGAAGATGTATTAAAGGGAGAAAAAGCCTTTAAATTATATGACACTTATGGATTCCCTATTGAATTAACTGAAGAAATTTTAGAAGAAAAGGGACTTAAGGTAGACCATGAAGCTTTTAAGAAAGAAATGGAAGAACAAAGACAAAGAGCTAGAAGTGCTAGAGGAGAATCATCTTATATGGGAAGTGATGAAAGTCCAATTAATAAGATAGAGGCTTCTATAAATACAGAGTTTGTTGGATATACAAATATCGAAGTTAATTCCAATATAGTAGTCTTAGCAAATGATAATGATTTTGTTTCAGAATTATCAAAAGGTGAAAAAGGTTATATAGTTACTGAAAAAACTCCTTTCTATGCTGAAATGGGAGGTCAAGTAGGAGATAAGGGAACTATAAAAACTTCTACTGGTGAAGCTTACGTTTACGACACTAAGAAAAATGTAGGTGGAAAAACTATTCACTATGTTAAGATTAATGAAGGAATTATTAAAGTAAATGATGAAGCTACGCTTAAAATAGATTTAATAAGAAGAAATTATATAGCTAAGAATCACACTGCAACACATATGTTGCATGAAGCTTTAAAGCAAGTTGTAGGAAAGCATGTTAACCAAGCAGGTTCTTATGTTGATGATGAAAGATTAAGATTTGACTTTGCTCATTTTAAAGCATTAACTGAAGAAGAAATTCAAAAGTTAGAAGAATTAGTTAACGCAAAAATTATGGAAGTATTTAATGTAGATACTGATTTAATGACTTTAGATGAAGCTAAGGAATCAGGTGCTATGGCATTATTTGATGATAAGTATGGCGATAAAGTTAGAGTTGTAAGTGTTGGAGAATTCTCTAAGGAGTTATGTGGTGGTACTCATGTTAGCAATGCAGGTGAAATTGGTTTATTTAAAATAATTTCAGAAGCAGGAGTTGCAGCTGGGATTAGAAGAATTGAAGCTGTTACTGGAGTAAATGCTATAAAATATCTTGAAGATAAGCAAAGATTACTAAAAGAAGCTTGCACAGCATTAAAGTGTAGTGAGAAAGATGTAGTTAAGAAGATTGTATCTCAAGGTACTGAAATTAAGGAAAAGGAAAAAGAAATTACAGAACTTAAGAGTAAGTTAGCTTCTGGAGTAGAAGATGAAATATTAGCTTCAGTAAAAGAAATAAAGGGTGTTAAAGTAGCTTGTTATGGAGTTGAAGGTATAGATGGGAATGCTTTAAGAGATCTTGGAGATAAGGTTAGAAATAAATTATTAAGTGGTGTTGTGATACTATTTAGTAATGTAGGTGGTAAGGTTAACTTAATAGCTATGTCTACTAAGGATGTGCTAGATAAGGGTGTTCATTGCGGTAAGATAATTAAAGAAGTAGCTTCTATTGTTGGAGGTGGTGGAGGAGGAAGACCAGATATGGCGCAAGCTGGTGGTAAGAATCCAGAAAACATCAAAATGGCAGTAGAAAAAGCATATGAAGTAGTAGATTCTTTAGTAAAGTAGTATTTATTGTTTAATTAGTTATCTATATTATGTATTTTTATATAATTAAAAGTAAAGATAATTATTAAGTAAAGTATTGTGGTTTAAAGCATATATTATTTAACATTTATGGTTAGTTAAAGCACGAATTTTATTACTTAAAGGGGTTAGAAATAAAATATAGATAAATATTAAATAATAATATTTATTACAACTTATATACTTTTATAGTTTTATGAGGTATAATATAATTAATTTAAGAAACCTTGTATAGAATTAAAAATTTATGAAATACTATAACTAGGAAACTATTAACTAAATATAAGTAAGGAGGTGGAGCTGCGATTTGCAGTGATTATATGAATAATAACTTAGATCAAACAATGCAGTTTAATTTAAGCATCAACAAAGGAGATTTAACTAAATCAATACTAACAGATGTTTATAATGCGTTACAAGAAAAAGGTTATAATCCAGTAAACCAACTAGTTGGATATCTTATTTCAGGTGATCCTTCTTACATTACAAGCTACAACGGAGCAAGAGCTTTACTAAGAAAACTTGAAAGAGACGAAATTCTTGAGGAAGTTATAAAATCTTATTTAGAAATAAAATAAAGAGTGCCCGTTAATTCGGGCACTCTTTGTGTTTAAGGAGATAAAATGAGGATATTAGGTTTAGATATCGGCTCAAAGACAATAGGAGTTGCTATAAGTGATCCATTAGGATGGACTGCGCAAGGGATTACTACTATAAGAAGGAGTAAGAAGGAAAAAGATCTTGAGGATATAAAAAAGATCTGCACTGAATATTCTGTAGAAACAATAGTAATTGGTCTTCCTAAAAATATGAATGGAACTATAGGAGAATCTGGGGAAAAGGTTCAAGAGTTTTCAGAGCTTATAAAGGAATACACTGGAGTTAAGGTTGAAATGTGGGATGAGAGACTAACTACAGTAGCGGCTCATAAAGCTATGTTAGAGGCTGATTTATCAAGAGGAAAGAGAAAGAAAATAGTGGATAAAATTGCAGCAATTTACATACTTCAAGGTTATTTAGATAGACTAAGCAATAAATGATTTTTGAGTTTCAATTGAAAATTATTATTGACAAGTTTAAAGGTAAAAATTACAATTATAAAAAAGGAGTTTATTTTATGGATAAAGATTTAAAGCAATTAGAATTATATGATGAAGATGGAAATTTAGTAAAATTAAATGTAGTAGCATTTTTTGATATAGTTAACCCAGAGACTGAAGAAAAGAGTGAGTATGTTATAGTTTATGACAATGATTATACTGAAGAAGATGTCTTTGCGTTAAAGGTAGGAGTAGATGAAGATGGAGATGATTTACTTATACCTATAGATGATGAAGTAGAACTTGCAGCAGTGCAAGAAGCATACGATACTATTTTTTCAGAAGAATAGTAAATAAAAAAGTAAAGAAAGGGGTGTTGAGTGTGGAACATTCAAGTAGTGTAGATTTTAATGTTTTAAAGGAAGACTTAAAACAAAAAGGATATAAATTGACGCCTCAAAGAAGAGCCATAGTAGATACTATTATTGAAAAGGAAGGCGAGCATTTAACTGCAGAAGAAATATATGATGAGGTAAAGAAAAACTGCCCAGAAATAGGTTTAGCAACTGTATATAGAACTATAATCTTATTAGAAGAGTTAGGAGTTATATGTAAGCTTGATTTAAATGATGGCTGTAGTAGATATGAACTAGTTCGTAAAGATGAAGGACATAGGCATCATCACTTAGTTTGTAATGAGTGCAAATGTGTAATAGAAGTGCAAGATGACCTTTTAGATGAATTAGAGGAAGAGGTTGAAAGATCTCATGGATTTAAGATCTTAGATCACAGCGTTAAATTCTTTGGTATTTGTAGAAAGTGTCAAAGTAAAATGGAATTAAAAGAAAATTAATAGGATGAAAGAGGGTGCTTTGTTTGAAAGCAACCCCTTGAATTACATATTTTAGAAGAAGGAGGGGGCATATTGAAAAACGAGAAGGCAAAGGTTAGAATTATTCCTTTAGGTGGGATTAATGAAATAGGTAAGAATATAACTGCGATAGAATATAAAGAAGATATAATAGTTATTGATTGCGGACTTAAATTCCCAGATGAAGATATGTTCGGTATAGATTTAGTTATACCAGATATAAGTTATTTATTAAAAAATAAAGAAAAGATTAGAGGAATATTTTTAACTCACGGTCATGAGGACCATATAGGGGCATTACCTTATGTATTAAGACAATTAAATGTACCTGTATATGGAACAAAGCTTACTCTTGGAATAGTTGAGACAAAGCTTAAGGAGCATGGACTTTTAAGTTCAACGGAGCTTATTAGAGTAAAACCAAGAGATGTAATAAAATTAAATTCAGTATCTGTAGAATTTATAAAAACAAACCATTCAATAGCAGATTCTGTTGCAATAGCAATTCACACTCCACTTGGAGTAGTACTACACACAGGGGACTTTAAAATAGATTATACACCTATTGACGGGGAACCAATGGATTTTGCAAGGTTTGCAGAAATAGGAAAGAAGGGTGTATTAGCTATGCTGGCTGACTCAACAAATGTTGAAAAGCCTGGATATACTTTATCTGAAAGAGTTGTAGGTGAAAGCTTTGCAAGACTTTTTGCAAAGGCAAAGGGAAGAGTTATTGTTGCAACATTTGCATCTAATGTTCATAGAATACAGCAAATTATAGATGCGGCAAGTATGCATGGAAGAAAAGTTGCTGTATCAGGAAGAAGTATGGAAAATATAGTTGCTGTAGCTGCAGAACTTGGATATTTAGAATTTGAAAAAGATATACTAGTAGGTATAGATCAAATTAATAAATATAATAATGATCAAGTTGTCATAATAACTACAGGTAGTCAAGGTGAGCCTATGTCAGCACTTGCTAGAATGGCAAACTCTGAACATAGGAAGGTAAATATTGTAGAAGGAGATACTGTAATTATTTCTGCTACACCTATTCCTGGAAATGAAAAATTAGTTTCTAAAGTAATTAATAGACTATTCCAAAAGGGTGCAGAAGTAATTTATAAATCATTATCTGAAATTCACGTTTCTGGGCATGCTTGTCAAGAAGAATTAAAGCTTATGCAATGTTTAGTAAAACCAAAGTTCTTTATTCCAGTTCATGGGGAATATAGACATTTAAAACAACATGGTGAACTTGCTATATCTTTAGGAATGCCAGAAGGCAATGTAGTAATACCTGAAAATGGTGGAGTTATTGACGTTAATAGGAATAGTATTAGAAAAAATGGAACAGTAGCTTCTGGACAGGTGTTTGTTGATGGTTTAGGAGTTGGAGATGTTGGTAATATAGTATTAAGAGATAGAAAACACTTATCTCAAGATGGTATATTAACAGTAGTTGTAACTTTATCTAAGGAAAACAATTCAATTATTGCAGGGCCAGACATTATTTCTAGAGGATTTGTATATGTTAGAGAATCAGAAAGATTAATGGACGAGGCTAAAGAAATAGTTAAGGAAACATTAAGAGAATGTGAAGAAAACAATATTACAGATTGGGCTAGCTTAAAGTCTAAAGTAAGAGATGATCTTAGAGGATATCTATATGAAAAGACAAAGAGAAAGCCAATGATTCTACCGATTATAATGGAAATATAATCTTTTAGGTTGACATTTCTTTATAATAATCTTAGAATAAATATAGTTTTAATAAATCATTAGAAAATTGGATGCCTAGGTATCCAATTTTATTTTGGAAAAAATAATTTATAGGTTTACATTGATGAAGAAACCTTATTGGAGGAAATTTAATGAATATAAGTAGTAGAGAAGATATTAGAAATATTGCCATAATAGCGCACGTTGACCACGGTAAAACTACGTTAGTTGATGCTTTATTAAGAGGTAGTCATATTTTTAGAACAAACGAAAAAGTTGAAGAAAGAGTTATGGACTCAAATGATTTAGAAAAGGAAAGAGGAATAACAATTCTTTCTAAGAATACAGCTCTTATATATAACGATGTTAAGATTAACGTTGTTGATACTCCAGGACATGCTGATTTCGGTGGAGAAGTTGAACGTGTTCTTAAGATGGTTGACTCAGTATTATTAGTAGTTGACTCATATGAAGGACCAATGCCACAAACAAAATTCGTTTTAAAGAAAGCTTTAGAATTAGGTCTTAAACCTATAGTTGTTATAAACAAAATAGACAAACCAAATGCTAGACCAGAAGTAGTTATAGATGAGGTATTTGAATTATTTATAGAGCTTGGTGCAGATGATGATCAATTAGATTTCCCAATAATCTATGCATCAGCAAGAGAAGGATTTGCAAGATATAACGTAGAAGATACAAATAATGATATGATACCATTATTTGATACTATAATAGAAAATGTTGAACCACCAAAGGGAGAATTAGATGGACCATTCCAAATGCTTGTTACTACTTTAGATACTAATGAATATGTAGGAAGAATAGCAATTGGAAAGATCCATAGAGGTAGAGTTAAAAAGAATCAACAAGTTGCATTAGTTAGACAAGATGGAAGTACTTCAAACTATAAGGTTTCAAGTATATTCACATATAAGGGTTTAAATAGAGAAGACGCACAAGAAGCTGCACTTGGGGATATTATTGCATTAAGTGGTATTCCAGATTGTAATATAGGTGAAACTATAGCAGATGCTTTAAACCCAGAAGCTCTACCATTTGTTGAAATTGATGAACCAACATTAAGCATGAACTTTATGGTTAATGACTCTCCATTTGCTGGGAAAGAGGGTGACTTTGTTACTTCAAGACATTTAAGAGATAGATTATTAAAAGAACTTGAAACTAACGTAAGTTTAAGAGTTAATGAAATATCACCAGATTGTTTCGAAGTTTCAGGTAGAGGAGAACTTCACTTATCAATTTTAATAGAAACTATGAGAAGAGAAGGATATGAATTCCAAGTTTCAAAGGCAAGTGTTATTTTAAAAGAGGAAAATGGTAAAAAATTAGAGCCAATGGAATACTTAACAATTGACGTTCCAGAAGAATTTATGGGACCTGTTATGGAAAAACTTGGACCAAGAAAAGCTGAAATGGTTAATATGACTTCAGCAGTTAATGGATATACAAGATTAGAATTTGTTATACCTGCAAGAGGATTAATTGGATTTAGAAATGAGTTTATGACTGATACTAAAGGTAATGGTATAATGAACCACGTATTCCATAGTTATGATAGCTATAAAGGAGAACTTCCAGGAAGAAGTAGAGGATCTATTTGTTCATTCGAAGAAGGAGAAGCTATAGCTTATGGATTATTCAATGCACAAGAAAGAGGGACATTATTTATAGGGGCAGGAGTTCCTGTTTACCAAGGTATGATAGTTGGAGAATGTTCTAGAGCAGAAGATATAGATATAAATATATGTAAGGGTAAAAAGCTTACAAATACTAGAGCGTCAGGTTCTGATGATGCAGTAAAGCTTACACCACCAAGACAAATGTCATTAGAACAATGTCTTGAATTTATAAATGCAGATGAATTAGTAGAAGTAACTCCAGAAAACATAAGAATGAGAAAGAGAATCTTAGATTCTGGAGAAAGAAGAAGAATAGTAAGTAGAAACAAAAAATAATAAAAATCTTTATTACTAAAGAGAAAAGTATTATAATAGGGTAAATAGTCTAAATTAGGCTATTTACTTTCTATGTAGGGGGTTTTTATGAAAACTTTAAGTAAAAAAACTATAACTATTATTATAATATTATTACTTATACTTATAGCATCACTATATTTTGTTTCTACAATAAATAATCCTTTAAAAGGAAATGAAGATATAGTAGTAAGGGTTGAAGATGGGGATAATTTTTACAGTATTATAAATAAGCTAGAAGAAGACAAAAAGCTTAAGAGTGTACCTATTATAAAGTTATATGTTAAGGTTTTAGGTAAAAACGTTGATATTAAACCAGGGGAATATTTATTATCTAAAGGTTCATCTGTAGAAGAGATCATTAATTCATTGAACACCGAATCTTCATTAAATAAAGTTAAGTTTACTGTACCTGAAGGATACTCTATAGAGGATATAGCTAGTAAGCTAGAGGATGAAGGAATTTGCAGTAAAAATGATTTTATTTTAGCAATTAAAGAATATCCATTACCTTCTTATGTTAAACCTAATGAAGAAAAGAGATATAATTTAGAAGGATATTTATTTCCAGATACATATATAATAGAAATTGGTGAAACACCTAAAGAAATAATTAATAAGATGATTAAACGATTTGAAGAAATGTTAGACGAAGCTAGTAAAGCTACCAATGTAATTGTTAAAGATGAAGATATAGAAACAGTAGTTACAATTGCATCAATGATAGAAAAGGAAGCTAGATTAGATAATGAAAGACCTACTATAGCTTCGGTTATAGTTAACAGATTAAATATTGATATGAAGCTTCAAATCGATGCAACTGTTATTTATGCTTTAGGAGAACATGTAAATATAGTTACTTATGATGACTTAGAAATAGATTCACCTTATAATACTTATAAAAATTATGGATTACCAGTTGGACCAATTTCTAACCCGGGTATAGAGTCAATTAAGGCTACATTAAAACCTGAAAGTACAGATTATCTATTTTACGTGTTAAAGGATGATAACAGCCATTATTTTACAAATGATGATGAAGATTTTTTAAGAAAACAAGAGGAACTTGGTTATTAATATAATTACTTACTATTTTGGAGGAAGACCATGAGTGGAATTACCCATGATTATATGGAAGATTATATAAGGAGCTTAATACCAGAATCTACTGATAAGTTTAAAGAGTTAGAAGATTTTGCAAAGGAGCATAAGGTTCCTATAGCTCAAAAAGAAACAGCTAAATTTTTAGAGTTTATGGTTAGTATGAAGAAACCCTTAAGAATATTAGAACTTGGTACTGCAATAGGCTATTCTGCAATATTAATGTATGAAGCTTCCGGATATAAGGCAAGTATTACTACTATAGAACGTGATGAAAATATGATAAAATATGCTAGTGAAAACTTTAAAAAATACAATTTAGAGGATAAAATAGAAATTAAAGCAGGAGATTGTCTTGAAGTTTTAGAAAGCTTAGAAGAACCTTATGATTTAATTTTTATGGATGCAGGTAAAGGGCATTACAATCACTTTCTACCACATTGCTTAAGACTTCTAAAAGAAGATGGAATTATAGTTGCCGATAATGTATTATTTAGGGGAATGGTAGCATCTAATGATTTAGTTAAGAGAAGAAAAATAACTATAGTAAAAAGAATGAGAAAATACTTAGATATAGTTTCTAAGGATGAAAATTTAATAACTTCTGTAATACCAATGGGGGATGGAATTGCAGTGACTAAAAGGAGGTAAGAATAATGAAAAAACCAGAGATTTTAGCACCAGCAGGGAGCCTAGAAAAATTAAAAATAGCCATCGATTTTGGAGCGGATGCCGTTTATATAGGTGGAGGAAGATTAAATTTAAGAGCCTTTTCTGATAACTTTACTAATGAAGAAATGGCTGAAGGAATTAAATACTGTCATGATAGAGGGAAAAAATTATATGTAACTATGAATGTATTTCCAAGAAATCATGATTTAACAGGAGTAGAAGATTATATAAAGGGTCTTTATAATTTAGGAGTAGATGCAATAATAGTTGCAGACCCTTCAATAATTATGGCAGCAAGGAGTGCAGCTCCAGATTTAGAAATACATTTAAGTACTCAAGCTAACGTTACTAACTGGATGGCAACTAAGTTCTGGTATGAACAAGGTGTTAAAAGAGTAGTTTTAGCAAGAGAGTTAACTTTTAATGAAATAAATGTTATTAAGGAAAATATACCTGAAGAATGTGAACTTGAAGTATTTATACATGGATCAATGTGTGTTGCATACTCAGGAAGATGCTTAATCTCTAACTACATGTTAGGAAGAGATGCTAATAAAGGGATATGTTCAAATGCTTGTAGATATAAGTATTATTTAGTAGAGGAAACAAGACCTAATGAATATTATCCAGTAATTGAAGATGATAATGGAACTTACATTATGAACTCAAAAGACTTATGTATGATAAACCATATTCCAGAACTTATTAAAAGTGGAGTACATTCATTTAAAATTGAAGGTAGAATGAAGAGTGAATTCTATGTTGCTTCAGTAGTTAAAGCCTATAGAGAAGCAATAGATACTTATTTTGAAAATCCAGAAGGATATAAGTTTAAGGAAGAATGGCTTGAAACACTTCTTAAAATTAGTCATAGACAATATCACACAGGATTCTTCTTTGGAAAAACTGGCGAACAAAACTACGAAGGCTCTTCATATGTAAGAGATTATGATATTGTTGGAGTAGTTAAGGGGTATGATAAAGAAACTAAAGAAGCTACAATTCTTCAAAAGAATAGGGTTTTTGAAGGTGATGAGGTAGAAATTCTAAGAGCACATACACCATACTTTAATGTTAAATTAAATGAGATGTTTGATATTGAAAAGAAGAAAGCAACAAATGTAGCTAATAGAGCACATATGATATTTAAGGTTAAGGTAGATACTGAGCTTAAGGAAAATGATATGCTTGTTAAAGGTAAAAGAGTTTTAGAGCTTTAAACATAAGAAGGAGGAACTATAATGGAAAAGCCAATACTAATTGGGATAACTGGTGGAACAGGATCAGGTAAAAGTAGTATTGCAGATGCAATATATTCAAGCTTTTCTAATGAATGTATTGCTATGATTCAGCAAGATATGTACTATAAAGATCAAAGTCATTTATCTATGGAAGAAAGAGTTAAAACTAACTATGATCATCCAAGGGCATTTGATAATGATTTATTAATAAGTCATCTAGAGACATTAATGAAGGGTGAGGCAATAGATAAACCAATTTATGATTTTTCTTGTCACAATAGAGCTAAAGAAACTATTAAGGTACATCCAAGACGTATAATAATAGTAGAAGGAATTTTAGTTCTAGAAGATGAAAGATTAAGAGATCTTTTAGATATTAAAGTATATGTTGATACAGATGCTGATATTAGAATCTTAAGAAGATTAGTTAGAGATATAAACGAAAGAGGAAGAACTGTAGATTCAGTTGTTACTCAATATTTAGAAGTAGTAAGACCTATGCACTTACAGTTTACAGAACCAACTAAAAGATATGCAGATATTATAGTTCCAGAAGGCGGACAAAATAAGGTTGCAATAGATATACTTGTAACTAAAATAAAAGATATTTTAAAATAGTGAATAATTAGCACCTTCCAAGGCTAGAATTAAGCCTAGGGAGGTGTTTTTTTATTGAAAAATAATAAAATTAATAGTAAAAGGATATTATTAGTAAGTAGTTTATTCTCCATAATAAGTTTATTTTTAGTAGTAAGACTATATTTTCTTTTAATACATCCTTCTAAAATGGTTGCAGGAGATATTGAAAACTATCAATATGAAGCTATATCAGAAAATAAATATAAAGTTTTAGATACAAATGGAATTGATTTAACAAAATATAATAAAAAATATATATTAGTCTTAGATACTAAACCTTTTATGCTAAATAATTATGAAGAAACACTAGAGGATTTAATGGCTCTTAATTTCATTATGAAGTCAGAGGATGCGGAATTTAATTATTCAGATATTATGAAGGAAAATGGGAAGATTTATTATACTATAAGTGAAGAAACTTATGAGAAAGTTAATAAGCTTAAAAATGTAAAAGGAATTTATACTTATATTTATGATGAAGTAGATGCAAAAGAAGCATGGAAAACTAATAACTTATTATCAAATATAAATGATGATAATATTATAGAAAATTCCTTAGAAAGTGACTTAAATAATTATTTAAAAGATAACGCCTATCCAGCTTCAAAATTTTATTTAAATGATAAAGCTATTTATAGTAATGGTGAAGAGGTTTCTGAAAATAATAATAATATTAAGTTAACTATAGATTCAAATATAGAAGATAAAATAAGAGATATTTTAAATAAGAGTGATTATGAATTTTTGAAAAATGTAGGAGTTGTATTATCTGAAGCTAGTACAGGAAAAATTAGAGCTATGGTTCAAAAGGATGAAAGTCAAGCTAATGTTAATTTAGGAATAGGTCAACTAGGATATGAACCAGGATCTATATTTAAGGTTATAACTGAGGCCATAGCTTTAGATAAAGGTCTTATAAGCCCAACAGATACCTTTATTTGTTCAGGAGAAATATGTATGAAAGATGGAAAGCCATATGGCCATGGAGCTCTTTCTGTTGAAGATGCACTTAAAGTATCTTGTAATGATGTTTTTGCTAAAGTAGGTAATAAGATAGGGTATAGTTATATGATGGATTATTTAAATAATATGGGATTATTTAAGCCTGTGTTAAATCTAAAGGGAGATAATAGAAATGAAGCTTCAGGTGTTAAACCTACTTTAGAAAATAGTATGAATAATATAGCTATTGGTCAAACAATAATGGTTACCCCAATTCAAATGGCAGGACTATATAATACTATTATTAATAATGGGATTTATAATAAGCCAACAATAGTTGAGGCTATTGTTGACGATAATAATAATAATGTAATAGAGGAATTTAACAGTAAGGGTAATAGAATATTTAGTGAAACGGCAGCAAAGTTAACTAAGGAAACTATGACTAAGGTAATATGGGAAGGATCTGGATTTGAAGCAAAGGTTGAAGGGGTAGATATAGGGGGAAAGACAGGAACATCAACAGGAAGTGGAGGAACTAATCACGGATGGTTTGCTGGATATTTTGAGATGAATGGTAAGTATTACTCATTAGTAGTTATAGCACCTAATATAGGTGAAAAACATCCAGATGGAAGAGAACTTGGAGGGGGAAATACTGGTGCGCCAATATTTAGAGATATAGTAACAGAACTTAGTACAATGAAAAATTAATAATGAAGAATTAAAGAGTGATGAAAAAACTTATTTAGGAGTTTTAAAAAGTAATTAATTTTAGTAATTCCGTAAGAATTATATCAATAATTCTTCATTTTTAACGCTTACCTTTTAGTTTTTACCTTTTAGTTCTTACTTTTGCAAAAGTACTAGTGGTTTCATATAATAAGAAATTTAAAATCTAAAGCAATATTTTTGAATTTCATCATATTATATAATAAGCACTACTAGGAGGAAGTTCTGTGTTTTTTTTAGCTAATATTTTAGAATTGCTTTGTAATTCAGTATTTTTAACTGGGTATATTACGGGCAACAATACATTTCCAAAGCCTCTTGACGAAGAAGAAGAGGAGCATTATTTAAGACTATTTAAAGAAGGTGACAAAGAAGCTAAAAGCATATTAATTGAAAGAAATTTAAGGTTAGTTGCCCATATTGTAAAAAAATATAATTTCCCAAACAAAGATATAGATGAATTGATATCTATAGGCACAGTTGGGCTAATTAAAGCAATAGATTCTTTTGATTCCGGAAAAGGAACAAGACTTGCAACATATGCTTCAAGGTGTATTGAAAATGAAATTTTAATGCTTTTTAGAAATAATAAAAAGCAAAAAAATGAAGTTTATCTTCAAGATCCAATAGGAGTAGATAAAGAAGGAAATGAAATTTGTTTAATAGATGTATTAAGTAGTGAGAGAGATTCTGTACTTGAAAAGGTTGAAAGCAACTTACAAATCAGACAGCTTTATAAAAAAATAGGTGCATCTCTTACTGAGAGAGAAGGGGCTATTTTAAAAATGAGGTATGGACTTATAGATGGTTTGTGTCGTACTCAAAGAGAAATAGCAGTACTTTTAGGAATATCAAGATCATATGTTTCTAGAATTGAAAAAAAAGCTTTAAAAAAACTTAAAAAGGAAATGTCAAATAAGTAGAAAATT
>JAHAIU010000378.1 GCA_018372555.1 Clostridium sp. | reverse complement strand
GCCAAGGAGAAGGAAATGGTCAAGGACAGGGCCAAGGGAACGGTCAAGGTCAAGGAAATGGAACAGGTCAAGGCTGGAATACAGGAAGTAGCGAAGGCGAAGAAAATGATATAGATAATAAAAAGGGAGAGCAAGTTTATATTCCAGGAAGAGATACTGGCAATGATGGGAATTTAACTGGAAATAAAAATGAAGATGGTGACTCTCAAAGTATAGATTCGCAAAATGGATTTAACTTAGATGGAAGTAAAGTAGATTATGATAAGGTTATTGGAGATTATACTAATAGTGCCTTAGAAGGTACAAATAATAGTAATCTTCCTGAAAGCTTAAAAGATCTTATAAAAGAATATTTCCAAGGATTAAACTAAGGGGTGAAGAAAATGGAAGTAAATGAAAAAGATATATTAGAAGTTTCTGAGAAAATTAAAAGATGTGAAGAGGAAATTTCAAAAGGGATAATAGGTCAAAAAGATATAATAAGAAATGTGTTAATAGCAATATTTGCTGACGGTAATGTATTACTTGAAGGTATGCCAGGTATGGGTAAAACTCAGCTTGTTAAGACTATTGGGAAGGTTTTAAATTTAAAATTCTCAAGAATACAATTTACACCAGACTTAATGCCTGCTGACGTAGTAGGTACTAATATAGTAGTTAAGGAAGGGGATAATACCTTATTTAAGTTTGAAAAAGGGCCAGTATTTACAAACCTTCTATTAGCAGATGAAATAAATAGAGCAACACCAAAGACTCAGTCTGCGTTACTTGAAGCTATGGGAGAAAAGACAGTTACTGTTGGAAAAACAACATATGAAATGTCAAAGCCTTTTATGGTTCTTGCAACACAAAATCCTATTGAGCAAGAAGGAACTTATCCATTACCAGAAGCTCAATTAGATAGATTTTTATTTAAACTTAATGTAGATTTTCCAAATCTTCAAGAATTAAAGGAAATTATGGATTTAACATTAACTAACGATAAGGTTAATTTAACTTCAGTTCTTGAAGGTGATGAAATAATAAGAATAAGAGATATTATTAAGGAAATAAAGCTTGCTGATGCGGTTAAGGAATATGCATTAAAGCTTATACTTGCAACTCATCCAGAGATAGAAGAGGGTGCAGAAATTACTAAAAGATATGTTGAAGCTGGTGCAAGTCCAAGAGCAGCTCAAGGTATTATAAGTGGAGCAAAGGTTAGAGCTGTTATGGAAGGTAGATTAAATGTTTCCTTTGAAGATATTAAAGCTTTAGCTTACCCTATTTTAAGACATAGAATAATTCTTAACTTTGATGCTATTACAGAAGGCTTAACAGAGGAAAGTATTATAGATAAGATACTAGAAGGTTTAAAGGTTGTGTAGATAATGGGGGAAAGATTATTTAATGAGGACTTCTTTAAAAAGTTAAATAAAATCAATATGCATATTAATTTAAAGCTTTCCTCTGGAACTCAAGGAGGAAGAAAGTCTAAGGCTAAGGGAGTATCTGTTGAGTTTTCTGATTATAGAGAATATGCCCCAGGAGATGACTTTAGAAGAATAGATTGGAATGCTTATGGAAGATTTGATAAGTTTTTTATTAAAGTTTTTATGGAAGAAAGAGAAGGTGTATTTAATTTCTTTATAGATAAGAGTAAATCTATGGATTATGGTGAATCAAGTAAGAAAGATACTGCCTTAAAAGCAGCTGCAGCTTTAAGTTATATTGCTTTAAATAACTTAGATAGAGTAAATATTTCAACTATGGATAGTGGAGAAATAGATAGTATGAAATCAGCAGCAGGTAATAAAGCTTTTAGAAGAATATTAAAGGAACTTGAAGATATTGAGTTTAATGGAAGTACTGATTTAACAAAGAGTATAAAAAGAAGACCTTTATCTCCAAGAGGTGTATCTATAGTAATATCAGATTTCCTAAATAATCAAGGTACATCTAATCTTGAAGATGCTTTAAAATACTTAGCTTTTAAGAAGCAAGATATTATTTTACTTCAAATATTATCTGAAGAAGAAATTAACCCGGATTTTAATAATGAAATTACTTTTATAGATTCTGAAACTGGTGAAAATGTAAAGATGAGCATTACACCTAATATTATTAAAGAGTATAAGTCTATGTTAAAGTCATATAACAAATCTATTGAATCTTTAGCTAGAAAGTATGGTGGGAAATTTATTAGTGTAAGCTCATCAATGGAAATAGAAGATATTATTTTAGGTGAGTTTAGTAAGAAAAGAGTA
>JAHAIU010000377.1 GCA_018372555.1 Clostridium sp. | reverse complement strand
AAAGAGTGATCTCTATAATTACCACATTGAAGTTCATTAGCTGCTGGAACTTCCTCCTCTTCTAATACTTTTCTTAAGCTATATTCTAGAGCCTCTATTACTGTATCTACTTCAACTTCTCCCCATGCAGTCAAATAAAAGCCTGTTCTACATCCCATTGGTGAAATATCTATTATATTATCTATTTTTTCTCTCATAAGTCCTGCAAGTAAGTGCTCTAAACTATGAATTGCTGGATTTGGTAATATTTCTAAATTAGGCTGCATAAATCTTAAATCAAACTTAGATATTATATCTCCTTTTACACCTTTTTGAGTTCCACATTTTCTAACATAAGGTGCCTTAACCTTTGTGTGATCTAGTGAAAAACTTTCTACTTTAACCATTTATCTTACTCTCCTTTAATGCATTTTCTATATCTTTAATTAAGTCCTCAACATTTTCTATACCAATAGATAGTCTTATTAAATTATCAACTATTCCAACCTTTTCTCTTATTTCATAAGGTATTGAAGCATGAGTCATTGAAGCTGGATGGCAAGCTAATGATTCAACTCCACCTAAGCTTTCTCCAAAAGTTATTATCTAAAGTCTATTAAAAAATTTTTTATAGTCATATCCTTCTTTGATAACAAATGATATCATTCCACCATATCCATTAGCTTGTCTTTTTTGAATTTCATATCCTAAGCTGTCTTTAAAGCCTGGATAATACACCTTTTCTACTTCTTCTCTATTTCTTAAAAATTCAGCAACTTTACTCGCATTTTCATTATGCCTATCCATTCTAACTGCTAATGTCTTAAGACCTTTTATTAACATAAAGGAATCAAAAGGAGATAAAACTCCACCAGTTGAATTTTGAATAAAATGAAGTCTCTTTGCTAAATCCTCATTATTAACAACAACTAATCCTGAAACTGTATCACTATGTCCACCAATATACTTAGTAGCACTATGAACAACTATATCAGCCCCAAGGTTAATTGGCTTTTGAAGGTAAGGAGTCATAAAAGTATTATCAACTATAGTGTATATGTTCCTTTCCTTGGCTATAGTTGAAATACCTTCAATATCAGTTATATCCATTAAAGGATTTGTTGGAGTTTCTATAAAAATAGCTTTTACATCTTTATTAATACTTTTCTTTACTTCATCTAAATTAGAAGTATTAACTATTTTATATTTAATTTCAAAGTGATTAAAAACCTTATCTAAAACCCTAAAGGTTCCACCATATAAATTGTTTGAAATAACTATCTTATCTCCAGATTTAAAAAGGGAAAGAACGGCAGTTGTAGCTGCCATCCCTGAAGCAAAAGCAAAACCTGCATAACCTTCCTCAAGCTCTGAAACAAGTTTTTCTAATGCCTCCCTTGTTGGATTCTTTGTTCTTGAATATTCATAACCCTTATTTACACCAAACTCAGGCTGCTTATAAGTTGAAGTCTGGTATATGGGTATATTTACAGCACCTGTTTTCTCATCTCCATCTATTCCACCATGGATTAATAATGATTCTATTTTCATTTTCTAATTGCCCCCTATTATTTTTATAAATAATTCTTTTATGAATAATTAAGTTTAGATATAAAATTCTTTCCTAGTTAATTACGCTTTGATATAAAATTCACCCTAGCTGATTAAGTTTTCATTTTTTAATGTATTTTATATTCACTTTTCGTAGTAATTTTATATCTATTTTTTAGTTGCCTTAGCTATAAAAATTCCTGTTTCAGTAAATTCGCCCTTACTAGAATAGCCTTTACAGCTTAGATCTGTATTTTCAATTTGTATATTATTAAAGCCAGCTTCACCTAGCCAATTTTCTATTTGCTTATTTGAAAATCCAAGCCACTCATCAAACATTTCTTCCCTTGCCCACTCACCATTATGCTCCATAACATCAGATATAATAACTACTCCATCCTTCTTTAAAACTCTATGCATTTCTGATATAGCCTTTTTAGCATCTTTTATATGATGAAGTGCCATATTTATAAAAACAACATCTACTGATTCATCAAAAAGTGATAAACTATCAAGTGAAGATTTAATAAGATATAAGTTTTTATAATTTTTATCTAATGCATTAGCCCTTAACTGCTTAAGCATATTGCTTGAATTATCTACTGAAAATACTATACTTGCTTCATTTACTAAGGCTAAAGAAACAAAACCTGTACCACATCCTAAATCAGCTACAACCTTATCCTTTATATTAGTTATTGATAAAATTTTATATTT
>JAHAIU010000376.1 GCA_018372555.1 Clostridium sp. | reverse complement strand
TTTTTCGTAATTTTTGCAAAAAATAACGGGCATGTATTTCTACATCCCCGCATATTCAGCTATTCAATATTAAATTTTCTTAACTTAATGACATTGGGCGTTAACCTAGTGTTTTCCATGTATGCAAGATAAGCCATAAGCCGAGTTCTGTAGTCACCAGAGCTAGTACTTTTCTTTAATATATTATGATTATCTTTAATCTATAATTCTTAAAAATCCTCTAAATTCTTAACCTTATTAATATAATGAAAAATAATTATAAATAATAAAAATATATTATTTATTTTTGCTGTGGGCAAAATGTGGGCAAACTATTTGCTCTATAACATTAATATATAATGAAGAAAAAAGTATGCAACATTAAATTAATGCCAGATACATACATTTATTATTTATATGATCTATATATACCAACTAGCTTACCTAATATTTTACATTCTTTTATTATTATAGAATTCATTATGTCATTTTCAGATTGAAGTATTATCCAATCTTTTTCTTTATAATATCTTTTGATTGTAGCTGAACCCTCTAGTAAAGCAACAACTATTTCTCCATTTTTAGCACTGTTGGTAGCTTCAAAAATAGCTAAATCATTATCATGTATTCCAGCATTAATCATGCTTTCACCATATACTCTAAGCATATACAACTCTTTATCATATTTTATATAATCTATTGGCAAAGGAAATGTTTCTTCTATACTATCTTCATCTAAAATATCCTTACCTTTTTGATATCTTTTCACTATTGGAATATCAATCATTTCTTTCTTAGGAGCTGATAATTCATTTATCTCTAAAGCTCTAGGCTTTAATGGATTTCTTTTAATGAAACCTTTCCTTTCTAGCCTCTGTAAATGCCCATGTACAGTTGACGGAGATTTTAACGAAACTTCCTTGCATATTTCTCTTACTGTTGGTGGATATCCCTTTTCTTCTGTATATTCTTTCAAAAACTCGTAAATTTCTATTTGCTTTCTACTATCCATAAATACACCTTCTTCTGCTTTTTCGCAAACCTCAGTTCGTGCGAACATATGTTTTTTTAATATATGATACTTCTTTTTGTGTATTTTGTAAATAGTACAATCTTATTAATATAGCATTGGATATAATTAATTACTTATATCTATAATCTAAACAGACATAACTTATTCTGAACCTCAAAAATGAGATAACTAAATTAATAGTTGTCTCATTTTTACAAATAAGTGTATACTTTATGGGTAAAGTATATCTATATATTACCATTTACAAATATTCTGTCAATATAAATAATATAGGTAGCTAAATTACTTTTCAAATTATATTGTTTCAATTTATAATCACAGTATTCTTTATTTGACATAAACTATATTATAGTCATTAAAATTAGCACCCCCTTTAAATTTATCATTTGCTTATTATTCATTAAAATGCTAGGAAAAACAGACTCTCTCCTCCTAGCATTTATTTTTAATATCAGTATATCTTTAGTTTAAATTTGCATATACTAAATTGTAATATATTTTTCTTTTAACATTATTTTCCTCTTAGTATATAAATAAAAAGAAGACAGCTAAATTAATAGTTGTCTCCTTTTAGGTAAAATATGAATAAATATATAAAAAAATGTTCAACAAAATTACATATCGAAATATTTTTGAATCACTTTAGCTTATATTAATTCTTTTTTTACATATTCTATTATAGTATCTTCTTCACCTTCAAATATATCTGCTAACTTTAATATAATCTCTTGATCTTCTATATCCATATTTTTTATTGTTTCATACAATTTATTGTTGCACATAAATTCACCTCGCTGCTATTATATATGCTTATATAAAAAGCCAGAAAAAGAATATCTATCTCTTCCTAGCTTTTTATGGTTTTTAAAAGTTATATCTCTATACTTTTTTATTATAATTCATTTTCATATTTATGTTAATTAATTATAAATTAAATTTACATTAATTATTTATAAATATTTTATATTTTAAAACAAAAGAGATAGCTTAAAAGGGGTTGGAAGCTATCTCTTTCTGAATATTCTGGGCAAAAATATTGTCTTTACATACATATTATACTATAAATATCCTAATTTTTTCAATATTTTTATATCATATTTTTTAAGCATTACTCATTTAATAACTATGCAAAAAGAGACAACTAAATTAATAGTTATCTCCTTTTGATTATAAGTTTAATGTAATTATGTATAAGAAATTCCCTACGCAATTTAATTTCGACTTATTTTAAAATTACT
>JAHAIU010000375.1 GCA_018372555.1 Clostridium sp. | reverse complement strand
ACTATTACTATTACTATTTGATGTATTATTAGGTGAACTGCTATTTTCTAACGTAACATCTCTATCATTATGTTTAATACTATTATTTATTTCTTCTAATTTTTTATTATATGTATCTTCTATTTCAGTAATATCTTCTTTAGGATATTTCTCCTTAAAGGATTTGATTAAATCCCCTACACTATCTATATCCTCTTCTATAGCTTTATTTATTTTCTCTTTTTCACTAGCAATTTCCTTATAATAATTACTAATACTCTCCTCTATTTCTAAAAGATCTTTATTCAAGTTTTCAAAAATATCACTTTTTATATCATCTTTATATTTTTCTTTAAAGTTTCTTAGTCTTTCCTTCTTAACTTCAATATCCTCATTATCTCTTAAGTTTAAAAAATCTTCAATTATACTCTTATAAGATATTAAAACTTCATTATCCTTATCATTATTTATTTTCTCTAAAGCTTCTTCATAATCTCCATTTATTATAAAATTTTGTACAGTTTCTACTTTCAACTTTTCTTTATTAGCTTTATACATAGAATTACTAAGAAAAAGTAGGAATAAAACTGATAAAATAACTGTTATTGAAATTATCGCATTTTTCTTTCTCATATCTAATCCCCCCATACTTATGCTTTAATAAATATTATATCATATTAATTTCTAGAAACTTTTTACTAATTTTATTTTATGTTATCATTTATTTATATATAAGTTGTAATAATATAAGTTGTAATAAAGTTTTTGCATTCTATTCAGTTATATTTTTTACTCAAACTATTTTAGCTAGGAAATTTACATAAATAACTTATATAAAAATTGAAACATATATATTTTTTTAAAGGTAGGATAAGCAATGAATATAAATACTCCAAAGGAAGTTAAACTTATTATAGATACTTTTTATAGAAGTAATTTTGAAGCATTTATGGTAGGTGGATGTGTTAGAGATATCTTATTAGGGAATCTACCAAAAGATTACGATATAACTACCTCTGCTAAACCTGAAATAACTATATCTTTATTTGATAAAACAATCCCTACTGGATTAAAGCATGGTACTGTTACCGTCCTTATAAGCAATGAACCTTATGAAGTTACAACTTACAGAACAGAAGGAAAATATATAGATAATAGACGCCCTTCATCCGTGGATTTTGTTACAGATATTAAAGAAGATTTATCTCGAAGAGATTTCACAATAAATGCCTTAGCATATAACGAAAAAGTAGGCCTTATTGATTACTTTAATGGAACTGATGATATTAAAAATAAAATTATAAGATGTGTAGGAAATGCTGATAAACGCTTTAAAGAAGATGCATTAAGAATGCTTAGAGCAGTTAGATTTAGCTGTCAGCTAAACTTTGATATAGAGGAAAATACTTATACTGCAATTAAGAACAATTATAAATTAATTAAAAATATAAGTTCAGAAAGAATAAGAGATGAGCTATGTAAGATATTAATTTCAGAAAATCCATCTAAAGGACTAGAAATTCTAAGGGATACGAAATTACTAGAAATTATATTACCTGAAATTAATGCATTATATAATTTTTCACCTAAGTGTACTAATCATAATAGAAATGTTTTTGCTCATACTTTAAAAGTTATAGATAATACAGAAAATGATTTACTATTAAGGTTATCTGCTCTTTTCCATGATGTAGGTAAGCTAAATACTCTAACACCACTTAATAATGGAACCTTCTACGGCTTTCCTGGACACTGCCTCGAAGGATCAATAATGGTGAAAAAAATATTATCTAGATTGAGATTTGATAATAATACTATTAAAGTAATATCGAAACTTATAGAACATCATCTAGTATTAAATGCTACTGTAATGCCAACTAAATATGAGGTGAAAATGCTATTAAATGAAGTGGGAGTTGATAATATAAACCTATTATTTTCTCTTCAAAGAGCTGACATAAATTCTCTAGATAATCCAAGAGTATTTTTAGAAAAAGTAAGATATACTGAGAACTTAGTTAATGAAATAATTAATAAAAACGAACCATTAACTATAAAAGATTTAAATATTAGTGGTGGAGATTTAATCTCTAATCTTAACTTGAAGCCAGGTAAAATATTAGGTGATGTTTTAAACCATCTCTTAAATATAATTTTAGAAAATCCAGATTTAAATTCTAAGGAATCACTATTAACTTTAGCTAAAAGTTTCTTAAGTAAAGAGGAAGAGTAACTAAACTCTTCCTCTAAAAACTATAATAAAGCTTCCTTACCTAT
>JAHAIU010000374.1 GCA_018372555.1 Clostridium sp. | reverse complement strand
CTTAAAGGTAGTATACACGTAAATATAGATACAGATTCCTTTGAGGTTCTTGAAAGAGAAATGGAAATCATAAATATGGATGAAGCCCATAGAATTTATAGTGATGAAGATAATAGAGTTCTTATCTTTAATATAGATCCCTACTTTTTCGAAAAATATTATAAAGATATAAATAATATTTTCTTCTATACAAATTCAACTGATGATGGTGCTCAAGAAGGAGAAGAATATGATCTTCTAAGAAACTTTTTAGCTAAGCTTCTATGTGAAAATGTTCAAAAGCTTGATGATTATGATAAGGAAGTAGAAGATATTTTAATAGATCTTTTATACCATCTTATAAATAATTTTCATTATCTTACATACGAAAAGGAAGAACTTAAAGAAAAAACTGAACAGCTAGCTAGATATCATAGAATTTCAAAATATATCTTTAATAACTATGATAGTAATATCACTTTACAAGAAATAGCTAAGAAAGAATTCTTAAGTCCTCATTATTTATCTCATGAGATTAAATATGCTACTGGCTATAGCTTTACTGATTTGGTAAATTTAACTAGAGTTGAAGAATCAGTTAAACTTCTATTAGATAGCGATTTAAGTATTTCTGAAATTTCTGATGAAGTAGGTTTTTCCCATGTTAGGTATTTAAATAAAAACTTTAAAATCTATTATGGCTGCACCCCACTTCAATATAGAAAGAAAAATAAGCTTACTGAAAAAGAGTTTGAAGCAAGTAAGAAAATAGAAATTTTAAATTTAGAAGATGCATTAGAATATCTATCTTCAGAGTTAGATGATTACGAAAGATTTAATTATGAAAATAAGCTATGGAAGATTCATATAGATATGGATGAAAACCTTGGTGAGTTTGACAAGGCTTATAATGAAATAATTAATTTAGATGATGCCTTTGACTTATTACTTGAAGATAATAAGGATATCTTAGAAGAAATTCAAGAAGAGCTTCATTTTAAATATGCAAGACTAGAAAATATGTTTAGTAGTGATATGGGGGTATTCCCTAAAGCTGACTTTTATAACTGGAATAAAGCAAAAAGTGTTATTGAATTTTTAGATTATATTTCTTTAAAACCATTAATCCTTATTGATAATCCAAGCTTTACACTAGAAAAATATAAGCATATATTAAATAGCTTCTTTGAATATTTTTCAGAAATAGATTATATTGATGTAACAGAATTTAAATTTCAATTTACGCCTGTCATATCAAAGGCTATAAGGGAAGAACTATCTATATTTATAAAAGAAATATATTCAATAGATGTATTAGAAGAAGACTTTTGTTGTGAAAAGGACTTAAATAAGATTTATGATACAGCCTTTATGCTTCCTTATATAATTCATAATACCTTATTTAATAACAATTCTCTTAACTTTTTAAGAGCCTTCGATGTATTAGAAAAGGTTATTAGCTTAACTAACGAGGTATTTATAGGTGCACCTGGACTTGTAAATGATATGGGAATCAAAAAGCCTTCATATTATGCCTATTATTTACTTAATAAGTTAGGTGATGAGATAGTAGCTATGGAAAATGGATATATAGTTACTAAAAAAGACGATGAATATTGTATTTTATTATACTCATACACTGATGAACTTTCTGATATGGAAAGTCTCCAAGATATTATTAATAAAAAAGGCAAAAGAAAGCTTTATAAAAGAAAGTTTTCTTTAAATATAGAAAACATAAAGAAATCATCAAGGATTACAACTTATGAAATAAGTGAAGGAGTCGGTTCTTCTTATAATTATTGGTTATCTATGGGTTCTCCTGATAGGTTAAATAAAGAGGAAAAAGAAATATTATATAGGGCTTCCTTCCCTAAAATAGAATTTAAGTATTCTAAGAAAAATACAATCTTAAATATAATTACAGAGCTTAAAGGCTATTCTGCCAAGCTAATATTGATAAAAAACATTAAATAAAAGTACAGAGAAACCACTTATTAGGGTTTCTTTGTACTTTTTTACTTTTATATTAATTAAAGTAATAACTTAAATGTACATAAAATTACACATTTAAGTCAATGCAATAAAAAAATAATTACAGTATACTTTAAATATAATAAACGTTGTAATTTACAGAAAGGATTGATTTTAATGAGAGGCTTATTTTTCGTACCAAGCGTATTTTCTAAATATTCATTAGCAAATATAATAGCATCAATTTTACACCCAATTAAACATTATATTAACTTATAATTTAATTTTAAAATAAACTATTTATATAAATATTTAATATCTGAAA
>JAHAIU010000373.1 GCA_018372555.1 Clostridium sp. | reverse complement strand
CTAACTGATGATAAACCTATTTCTTTTAAATATGAATTTATATTATCCTCTAACAGAACAACATTTGTATAATATGGAGATAATACATTTGCTAATTTAGGATCATCTGTAGTAAAATCTCCAGTTTCCTTATTTATTAACACATAAAATATTTCATCTTCATAATAATAGTTTTCTTTTAAATATTGATTTTCATATTCTATAGCACTTATATCCTCTAAATTATTGCTATTATTATATATATACTCCGATATTGCTCTACTTTCATAATAAATCATTGACTCTATATATTTATTCTTATTAAAAAGAGCATCAAAAGTACCAGCACCAATTTTAGCTGCACTATCATTAAAGGCATTATAATATCCTGTACCTAAAGTTACTAATAATATTACTAGGGTTAAAATTTCTACTCCCCATATACCAGTTACATATTCTTTAATTTTCTCTTTCAATTTTATATCCAACTCCCCACACTACTTTTATATATTCTGGGTCCTTTGTATTTATTTCAATCTTTTCTCTTATTCTTCTTATATGAACTGTTACTGTATTTTCACTTCTATAAAATGGCTCTTCCCATACTTTTTCATATATTTCTTTAATAGAAAAAACTCTCCCTAAATTAGAGGCAAGTAATTGTAATATCTTAAATTCAGTTGCTGTTGCCTTAATTTCTTCTCCCCTTAAGTATATAGTTTTTTCCTTATTATTTATAACAAGATCCTTTACCTCAATTATATCAGGACTTTCATTTTCTAGTTCTAATGGCTTTTGGTATCTTCTTAATTGAGATTTTACTCTAGCTACTAACTCTAAATGATTAAATGGTTTTGCTATGTAATCATCAGCTCCAACATTAAGCCCTAATATTTTATCACTATCTTCTCCCTTAGCTGACAGCATTATTATAGGTAAATTTCTTTTTTCTCTTATTTTTAAACAAGTTTTTATACCATCCATTCTTGGCATCATTATATCTAATACTATTAAATGAACTTTTTCTTTATCTAATATTTCTAAGGCTTCAATACCATCCTGAGCCTTAAATACTTTCATCCCTTCTCCTCTTAAATATATGTCTATAGCATCTCTGATTTCTTTTTCATCATCTACTACTAAAACGTTGAACATATAAAAACACCCCTTGAATTCTATTATCTTATAATTATAATAGCTTATATTGCTGATTTTTACTAAGTATAAAAATTACATTTTTATTAAAATCATAAGTTAGTAAAGTTTTCGTTAACATATCGTTAGGTTTGGTATATAATCTTGAGTGTACGTTCTACTAATTTTTAAGGAGTTTAAAATGTTTCAAAAAGTCACAATCAATAAACACATGGTACTAGATTTTATTTTTATTTTTATAGGATGTATAATTGCTTCTCTTGGAGTTAATTTATTCCTAGTTAATGCACAATTACTTAGTGGAGGTGCTACTGGTATAGCACTTATTCTACAATACATGTTTAGTGTATCTTCTGGTATAACTGTATTTATAATTAACATTCCTTTATTCTTTGTTAGTTATAAGTTGCTAAATACAAAATTCACTTTATATTCTGCTGTTGGTATGATGTCACTATCTCTTTCCTTAATAATTACTGAACCACTTTCAAAGCTAGTAAGGGTAGATGATATTTTACTTTATTGTATCTATGGTGGTGTTTTATGTGGATTAGGTTATGGATTAGTATTCTCTAGAAATGGGTCTACTGGTGGTACTGATATTATTACAATGGTTCTTAGAAAGAAGTACTCTGATTTAGATATAGGTACACTTAGTTTTACTTTAAACTGTGTAATAGTATTTATTGGAGCTTTAATATTTGGACTACCAAAAGCCCTTTATACATTAATATCTATGTTTGTTCAAAGCATTGTGGTAGATAAGGTTATTAATGGATTCTATAGCAAGAAGCTTCTATTAATATTAACAGATAAAGAACAAGACATTATTGAATATGTTATTAAAGATATGAATAGGGGTGTTACTTCTCTAATTTCTGAAGGTGAATACACTCATGAACTTAGAAAGATGCTTTACATAGCTGTTACTTCATCTCAACTTGTAAGATTAAAAAAGAAAATTTTAAGAATAGATCCTAAGGCCTTTATAACTATAATAGATGTTTCTGAAGTTAACGGCAAAGGCTTCCATAAGATTTAAATATAAAGAAAAAATTATACATATTATGCTCTGGGTTCCGTCGCTTCGCTCCAAGTCACCCTACCGCATTAATATGTATAATTTTTTTATATAAATTTAAAT
>JAHAIU010000026.1 GCA_018372555.1 Clostridium sp. | reverse complement strand
TGAATATCAGATAACTGATGAGCTAATTGAAGTAATATCATCAGCTTCAACTATGCATGATATAGGGAAAGTTGCAATTCCAGATTCAATTTTACTAAAGCCAGATAAACTTACTGAATATGAATATGAGGTAATGAAGACTCATTGTATAAAAGGATGTAATATTTTAAGCTTATTAGATAATTTGAGGGATGATGAGTATTTAAAGTATTGTTATGATATTTGTCATTATCATCATGAAAGATGGGATGGAAGCGGATATCCTGAAGGGCTAAAGGGAGAAGAAATACCAATTTGGGCACAGGTAGTCTCTATGGCTGATTGTTATGATGCTTTAACAGCAAAAAGGCCATATAAATTAGCCTATAGTCATGATAAAGCTATTTCTATGATTTTAAATAATGAATGTGGAGAATTTTCTCCAAAACTGAAAGAAAGTCTTAAGATAGCTTCAAATAGGCTTAAAGATATAGCTAATATATATTCAGATAAAAACAATTAAGAGTTAGTTTATTAAATGAATTATATAGAATTATCTTTCCAAAGATTACTTTTAAGAAAAATAAAATGAGGTAAAAGAGTATGACTACTAATATATTTAAGAAAAGAAAAGTTTTATATACAAATAGAATTATATATCTTAGTTCAGCAGTTATATGTGCTTTATCCTTTATATTTTGATTGTAACTTTAAATATTATGAGTAATATAGCAAATAGAATATATGCTCACTCCTATGAAGTATCTAATGTTGAATGGACAATACGTTGGAGTATGTCTAGTATTAATCAATATATTGTACAAATAGTAAATGAAAATGATAAGTCAATAATTGAAGAAGTAGAAAGTGAAATAGATACTATTAGTGTAAAACTAAATGAATATTATAATATAATTTCTCATAGATATATTGGTCAAGATAAAGAAAAATTTATTAATAAAGCTATAGCAAAAGAAAAAGAAATTATTAAAACTGCAAAACTTGGTGAACTTGAAAAAATATATATAATTGAGTTTGTTCCTTAATAATTATAAAGAAGCTTTAAGAAAAACTTTTTGTAAGCGTTGACACTGAAAAAAATCTATATTATAATTACTCTAGAAGAAAAACTAGTAGTAACGAGGTAGTTATTACTTTGAGTATGTAACTGGCAAGCAGGCAGAACTCAGATTAGATAGAAAGGTCCTTTTCTATCTAATCTGAGTTTTTTTTCTAGAAAGGAGTATTTTAGGATGAAAGTAAGTCAAATTTTAAATAATAATGTGGCAGTTGTTAAAAGAGGTAAGAATGAGGTAATAGTTTATTCTAGAGGAATATCTTTCAAAAAAAAGGTAGGACAAACAATTACTGAAAGTGAAATAGAGAAGATATATGTACTAGATTCTAATGATATGTTAGAACACTTTAGTTATCTTTTAGCTAATACAGATGAAAGTGAAATTATCATGCTAAACGACATAATAGAGTATGGTGAAAAGCTATTAAATGAAAAAGCTGGGGACTATTTAAGTTTGACATTACTAGATCATATTAACTTTGCACTAAAACGTGCTGCTAAAGGACAATTTATTCGTAGCCCATTAACATGGGAAGTGAAGAAATTCTATCCAAAGCATTTTGAAATAGGAATTTATGCCTTAGATCAAATGAAGAAAAAATATAATATAGAATTTCCAGAGGATGAGGCTGTTTCCATTGCCTTGCATTTTGTTAACTTACAAGAGGGGAAAAGTAATTTAAATGAAACCATTAAAAGTATGGAAATTTTAAGAGATATTATTTCCATCATTCAATATCATTATGGATTAAAAATTGATGAATCATCATTAAATTACATGAGATTAATAACCCATCTTCAATATTTTATACACAGAATACAAAATGGAAAGATTTATAACGATAATGATAAAGATTTAAACTCACAAATTAGAATTCTTTATCCAGAAGCATATGCATGTATACAAAAGATAGAACTCTATGTAAAGGAGCAATTTAATTGTGAGCTTTCTATAGATGAAGAAACCTACTTAATGCTTCATATTCATAGAGTTACAAACAGAAGTAGAAGAGAGGAAGAATAATGAAGTATCAAGATTTTAATAAAAAGATTATAGAGTTAGTTGGTGGAAAAGATAACGTTCAAGCTGTTGTTCATTGTATGACTAGACTTAGATTTACTTTAAAGGATCGTTCTAAGGCTAAAACAGAAGAAATTAAGAATATGGATGGAGTAGTTGATGTAGTATCTAATGATGTTGCTTATCAAATTATAGTTGGAACTCATGTAAATGAAGTACATAGCGAATTAATCTCTATGCTTGGAATTAGTGGAGAAAGTGATGCATCTGATAAAAAAGTTAAGAAGAATCCAGTAAAGGCAGTTTTAGATTTATTCTCAGAGTCTATGACTCCGATATTAGAGCCAATTATAGCTGCTGGAATGCTTGCAGGGGTTTTATCATTACTTACTTTAACAGGATTAGTTTCAGCAGAAAGTCCTACATATTTATTATTAGATAATATTCGTTCAGCAGTATTTTTCTTCTTGCCAATATTCATGGCAATGTCTTGTGCAAAGAGGTTAAATGCTAGTCCATATTTAGCAGTTGCTCTTGCAGCAGCACTTTTATCAGAAGGAATTAATGGAGTTGAAGGATTAAGTATATTTGGAATTTCCCTTCCTGCAACTACTTACTCTAACTCATTTATTCCAATAATATTAGCTGTATGGTTTATGGGATATGTGCAAAAATTCTTAAAGAAGATAATGCCACAATTTTTACATTATTTCTTAGTGCCAGTATTTACCTTAATAATTTGTTTACCTATTACTTTAATGTTCTTTGGACCAGTGGGAACTTGGATAGGAAATGGTATGAGTTATGTTTGTACTTTCCTTATGGATACTTTAGGTAACTGGAGTGTTATTGCATTATATGCTGCTCTTCAACCATTCTTAATTATGCTTGGAGCAGGGAACTTTATTATTCCTATAGTTGTTCAATTCCATGCTGAAATTGGTTATGATCCGGTATTCTATGCAGCATGTACAATTTCTGATATAGCAGTTGCTGGTGCAATGGTTGGATATTTCTTAAGAGCTAAGAATGAAAAACAAAAACAATTATTTGGTACTTTTGGATTTAGTGCATTAATGGGAGTTACAGAACCGGCTATATATGGTGCTTTTGTTAAATTTAGAAGACCATTTATTGCAGTTATGATTGGTGGTGGACTTGGAGGTCTATTTGCAGGTATAACTAACGTTAAAACTTATGCTATGGCTTGGGGATTAGCTGGATTACCATCATACATTGGAAATAGTGACTATAAAAACTTCTATTCAATGATTATTGCAGTTATTATCGGTTTTGTTGCAGCAGCCATTGCCGCATATATATTAGGAATTCCTAAAGAAAAAGATGAGAAATCTAATGATGAAAAAATAGCAGAAGTTAAAGCTGTTGATTCAGAAGTTAATGGTTCAATAATGAAAAAAACTGTAATTAATGGATGTGCAAAAGGTGATTTAATAGAATTAGCTAAAGTTGATGATAAAGCATTTTCAAGTGGAGCTTTAGGTAAAGGGGTTGGTATAGTAGCTAATACTAATTCAGTAGTTGCACCAGCTAATGGAGAAGTAGTTACTGTATTCCCAACTAAACATGCTTTTGGAATTAAAACAGATGATGGAGTTGAAATATTAATTCATATAGGAATTAATACAGTAGAACTTGAAGGAAAGCATTTTGATTTAAAAGTTAACCAAGGTGATATGGTAACTGTAGGACAACCTTTAGTTGAAGTTGATTTTGAAAAGGTAAAAGAAGAAGGATATGATCCAACTATAATAATGGTAGTTACAAACACTGCAGATTACTTAGATGTAATTCTAGTAAAAGAAGATTTTATAACTAGCGAAGAGGAATGTATTACAGTAGTTCTATAATATAGAGTGAGGTTTTTAATATGAAACTTAAAGAAGATTTTTTATGGGGTGGAAGTATAGCTGCCCATCAATGTGAAGGTGCATGGGATAAGGATGGAAAAGGAATAGGAATCATGGATTTAGTTACTACTGGTTCCTATGAGGTTCCTCGTGAAATATGTAAAGAGATTGAAGAGGGAAAAAGATATCCATCTCATGAAGGTATTGATTTTTATAATAGATATAAAGAGGATATTGCTCTATTTAAAGAAATGGGCTTTAAAGCTCTTAGAATTTCTATTGATTGGTCTAGAATTTATCCAAATGGTGATGATGAAGAGCCAAATAAAAAAGGAATTGAATACTATATAAATGTTGTAGATGAATTGATAAAAAATGATATAGAACCAATTATAACTCTATATCACTTTGAAATGCCTGTGAATTTAGTGAGAAAATATGGTTCATGGACTAATAGAAAAGTAGTTGATTTTTATTTAAAGTATTGTAAGACTATGTTAGAAGCTTTAAAGGGTAAAGTTAAGTACTGGGTAACCTTTAATGAAATGAATCATATAGATCCACAAACTGAAGCATCAGATATATTTACTTATATTATAGCTGGTCTTAAGTTTAGTGAAATGGAAGAAAAGAAGCAAACATTAGCTACTATTGGATATAATATGACTTTAGCAGGTGTTAGAGCTGTTGAGTTAGCACATGAAGTTGACCCTAATAATAAAGTTGGGTGCGTATTTGGATTAACACCAGTTTATCCTATAAATTGTAATCCAATCAATGTATTAAATGCTTTTAAAGATATGGATCGTGATTTTTATCAAATAGATGCAATGTGTAATGGTGCTTTCCCAAGATACAAACTTAAGGAATATGAAGCTTTAAATATTGATATTGAAATTTCTAAGGAAGATGAAATGTCATTCTTTAATGGGAAGTTAGATTTTATAGGAGTCAATTATTATTCAACTAGTGTGGGACATCATGATGGAGATGAAGATGGAGAAGAAACACTTTTTGGAGGAGTTCAAAATCCATACTTAGAAAAGAGTAAATGGGGATGGGCTATTGATCCAATAGGACTTAGATACTTATTAAACTATGTATATCGTAAATACTCACTTCCAATTATAGTTACAGAAAATGGTCTTGGAGCTATAGATAAGCTTGAGGAAGATGGTAATGTTCAAGATGATTATAGAATTGATTATTTAAGCAAGCATCTAACTCAGCTAAAGAAAGCTGTTGAAGAAGATCAAGTAGATTGCTTTGGTTATTTAATGTGGGGGCCTATTGATTTAGTTAGTGCAACTACAGGTGAAATGAAGAAACGTTACGGTTTTATCTATGTAGATAAGCAAGATGATGGAACAGGCGATTATTCTCGTAAGAAAAAGAAATCTTTTAGCTGGTATAAAGAAGTAATTTCATCAAATGGTGATATATTAAAGTAATCTATAGAAAATCATAAATATAGGGGAAGCTTAGCACTAGCTGGGCTTCTTCTTTTTATATTATGGAATTTGCACAATAGAATGAGAATGGTTAAAAATAATGATGAGGTCATATAATGTGAAATTAAGAGTGAATAATAAAAAATCAATAGAAAAACACCATAAGGAGTCTTAAATGGGGCTGTTTGAGTAACAACCCCTAAAGTTTAGCTATCTATTTACCGCTAGTCCCATAGTTTGATAGAACTCTGGCACTAGGATCACTCACATTACAGCCATCCCAAGACTTGTTTGGCATCCAGAAGTCTACTATCATTTCAGCTTGTTTTGGATAATATTTTTCAAAAATTTCTCTATAGAGTAAGGATTCCTTAGTAAAAGGCTTTGCGTGATATTTATATTTTTCACACAAGCTTTCAAATTCTTCATCAGAGTACTTTGATTCTGAATATTCCTTTAAATAATCTACCATAGAGTGACCTACAGCATCACTAAAAGCTGCTTTTTCACGATATAAAATATTTGAAGGAAGATAATCATCCTGAAATGCATGTCTTAATAAATATTTTCCCATATTGTATTTATTTAATTTTATTTCAGGATTGATTGACATAACATATCTTACAAAATCTAAATCACCAAAAGGTACTCTTGCTTCTAAAGAATTTGAACTGATGGAGCGATCTGCACGAAGTACGTCGTACATATGAAGTTCTTTAATTCTTTTTATTGATTCCTTTTGAAATTCTTCTGCATTTGGGGCAAAATCTGTATATTTATATCCAAATAATTCATCTGAAATTTCACCAGTTAAAAGTACTTTGACATCGGAAGTTTCATGTATCTTTTTGCAAAGTAAATACATACCTATACTTGCTCTTACTGTTGTAATATCATAGGTTCCAAGGATCTTAATAACTTCATCTAATGATTCAATAACCTCTTCTTTTGACATATATAAAGGCGTATGATCACTATCTATATAATTTGCTACTTCTTTTGCATATTTTAAATCAATAGCATCTTCAGTCATTCCTATGCAGAAGGTTTTAATTTGTTTTTCAGGATAAATTTTTTTAGCAATGGCACATACTAATGAGCTATCTAATCCACCACTTAATAAGAAGCCAACACTTGCATCTGCATCCATACGTTTTTCTATAGCAGATACTAATTTATCATGTATTTCCTTGGAGATAACTTCTAAATCATCCTTAAAGTAGTTATGATCTACCGCAGTAATATCACAATAACATATAAATTCACCGTCAGAATAATAATGTCCTGGTGGAAAAGGTGTAATTTTATCAGTTAGATTAACTAAATTCTTTGCTTCGCTTGCAAATATAATATTACCGGATTTGGAGTACCCATAATATAATGGACGAATTCCAATTGGATCTCTAGCAGCAATATAACTATCTTTTTCCCCATCGTAAATTACAGCTGCAAATTCCGCATCTAATTTTGAAAACATATCTAATCCATATTCATAATACATAGGAAGTAGCACTTCACAATCGCTATCAGAAATAAAATTATAACCTTTTTTTATTAGTTTCTTTTTAATTTCACGGAAACCATAAATTTCACCATTGCATATAGCAGCATCTTTATTATTTGTAAATGGCTGCATTCCACTAGTGCTTAAATCCATAATAGAAAGTCTTTGAAATCCTAAAATGCCAGATTGTAAATCAAAGATTTTTGTCATATCTGGACCTCTAGATTCAGTCCTTTTTAATGCTCCTTCAAATTTTTCGCGAGTCATATCTGTACCCGCATAACACATAATTGTACACATAAAAGTAAGCCCCCTTTTAGATATAAAAATAGCATCAATTCATCTTAATAATAGGACGAATTGATGCTTATCCGCGGTGCCACCTAATTTACCTTATCGGTCACTTCCCAGCTAATACTGGTATCCAAATAACGTATGGAATACGTCGCACCTACTTTATCTTACTGTGTAATTACTATATAACAGTTATTTGATATTTCAGCTTGCAGCTACGGAGTGTTATTCAAAAAAGTCCTGCCACTGGGTTTACACTATCTCCAGCTCACTGTAGGTGGTTATTTTTTTTACTTCTCTCCATCAAGGCTTTTCAATTAATTGTTTTAATTCTAATTTATGGAAAAGAGTTTGTCAATATATTTATATATAAATATGAGAAAAAAACTTTTTGCTATTAATTTATGTATCAATAAGTAATGTACAGCTTGTAATCTTATAGAATTCAAAGTAAAAATAATTTTAAAGGAAATTACATTAATTGAAAGCATTAATTTTTTTTGCTTTTATATAAGTAGAGTATACTTAGTTAACTTATATATTCTACTTATTAGACATATCTTGATAAAATTCAAAAACTTTATTACAGCTTATATAAAACTGTTTCCATACATATAATTGTATGGATACAATTGACATAATTGTTATAGAATCATAGAATTTATTATAAGTTTTATTATTAAAAGGGGGAAATTATTTTGAATAAAGAAATTAAGCTTAAAAAACTAATTCAAACAGCACTATTAGCAGCACTATGTTTTGTATCTTTTACTTATCTACAAATTAAAATTCCACTACCAGGTGGAGATGCAAGTTCAATTCATATTGGAAATGCATTTTGTGTTTTGGCAGCATTGTTACTTGGGGGATGGTATGGGGGATTTGCAGGAGCAATTGGAATGACTATTGCAGACTTAATAGATCCTGTATATATAACAGTGGCACCTAAAACATTTATTTTAAAATTATGTATTGGATTAATTACAGGATTAATTGCACATAGAATTGCAAATATCAGTGAAAGTAATGATAAAAAGTATATTTTCAAATGGAGTGTTATTGCAGCAATTGGAGGTTTAGCTTTTAATGTTGTGGCAGATCCAGTTGTTGGATTCTTTTATAAGCAATATATATTAGGACAACCTCAAGATGCAGCAGCTATATTGGCTAAATTAAGTGCAGTTACTACATTTGTAAATGCAGTTATTTCTGTAATATTAGTAGCACTTATCTATAATGCAGTAAGACCAATATTAAAAAAAGCAGGATTATTACTACCAGTAGGTAAAAATAATGATATTTAAATTGAGCAGGAGTTTTTAGCATATTATGCTCGGCTGACCTCGAAAGCTCTAAGTCAGTTTACACATAATATGTTAAAAACTCCTTGAATAATTTAAACTTGCGATTTTATTCGTATTTTATTATTGTTGTGTGTAAAGAAAAATTTTATTAAGTGTAGATGATAGAAAAGAAGGCTGATATAATATTTCTAGATTAATTAAAAAGGAGTTTTTTATGAAATTTTATTTAGCACCAATGGAAGGAATCACAGGATTTGTATATAGAAATTCCTATGAGAAGTTTTTTCATAATATCGATAAATACTTTACACCATTTATTGTACCAACTAGTAGCAAAAGTTTTAAAACTAAAGAGCTTAGAGATATACTGCCTGAAAATAATAAGGGAATGTATATAGTTCCACAAATACTTACTAATGATTCAGAGGGATTTATAAATACAGCAGAGAAGTTGCAACAGCTTGGATATAATGAAATTAATTTGAATTTAGGATGTCCTTCTGGAACGGTTGTATCTAAGGGAAGAGGTTCAGGATTTTTAGCAAAAAGAGATGAACTTGATAAGTTTTTAGATGAAATATATATAAAAGATGATATAGAAATCTCAGTAAAAACTAGGATAGGTAGAGATGAACCAGAAGAGTTTTATGAGCTTATAAAAATATATAATAAATATCCTATAAAAGAGCTTATAATTCATCCTAGAACTAGGGAAGACTTTTATGGAAATACACCTAATCTTGAAGTCTTTAAAGATGCCTTAAGCTTAAGTACTAATCCAGTTTGTTATAATGGAGATATTTTTACTTTAGAAAATTATAAAGATTTTAAAAATGAGTTTTCAGAAGTTAATGAAATTATGATTGGAAGAGGTATTCTTGCAAATCCAGGTTTAATTGATGAAATAATTGATAATAAATTATTAGATAAAAAAGTATTAAAGGACTTCCACGATGATATTTTACTTAATCATAGAGAAGTATTTAAGGATGATAATATTGCATTATATAGAATGAAGGAACTTTGGGGATATATGATTTATATCTTTTCTGATAATAAGAAATACTCTAAGAAAATTAAGAAGTCACAAAATATAAATGCTTATCAGGAAGCTATTTCAGATTTATTTAATGATCAGGAAATAGTAAGAGGAGCTGGACTTTTCAGCAATAATATTTAATTTAAAAACTATATTATATAACTTATAATATTTTGAAGTAAGTAGATAAATAAGGATAAAGAACTATATATTGACAAAGAGATTTGCTGGTGATAACATAAAGGCATACAGTATTTGGTATATAGTGTTTGGAAAAATTGCATAATAAAAAGCTAGGGGAGCTATAATTTGGATAGCTGAGAGAAGAGCCAAAACTCAAAGACTCTAATAACCTGATTAAGGTAATTCTTACGAAGGGAAGCCATTGAATTTATATTAAAAATATTAATTAAAATGTTAGTATAGAGCTTTCCTAAGAATTAGGAGAGCTTTTTATTTTTAATAGTCTTATAAAGATTATGAGATCTATAATTAGAAATATTAATCTTTATCAAATCTTTGGGGGAGCGCCCTAAGATTTGTATAGACAGGACAATTAAATAGCGAGGGAGCTTGTGTTTCAAGATGAGAGGTAACTATTAAGTTGCGACCGTTTTAAAAGAGGATAATATCCTTTCTTTTAATGCGCTATTTAATTTTGTTACTTCTATTTTTTTAGCAATATTTATTTTAAGAAAGGATAATCCTAAAGTTTAGTTAGGAGCTAAGCAAAAGCTTAAAATAAATATTTTAGAAGGGAAGGAACAAAATGAACAATGATTCAAAAGTATTAAAAACAGTTTTTTTATCAATTATGGTAGCGATAGGAGTAGTAATTTCACCAATATTGCGTGTTGAGGGAATGGCCCCAACAGCTCATTTAATAAATGTTGTATGCTCAGTATTCTTAGGTCCTTGGTACTCACTTTTATGTGCAACACTAATAGGAATAATTAGAATGATATTTATGGGAATACCTCCACTTGCTTTAACAGGAGCAGTATTTGGAGCCTTTTTATCAGGTGTTTTATATAGAGCTTCTAAAGGTAAACTTATTTTTGCAGTAATAGGTGAAATTATAGGAACTGGTGTTATAGGTGCAATAGTTTCATATCCAGTAATGACTTATTTAGTAGGAAGAGATGGATTAACAGCATTTTTCTATGTTCCAATGTTTATAACAGCAACTATAATGGGTGGTTTTGTAGCATATGTATTCTTAATTGCACTTAAGAAAAATGGGATGCTTGCTAAAATTCAAGATAGATTAGGAGGCAAGATTTATGAGGGAAGTAGAACTTTTAATAAAGAGGCTACTGGATATCAAAAATAAATTAATAGTAGAAAAACCTCTTATTCACTGTATAACTAATCATATAACTATTAATGATTGTGCTAATGTTGTACTAGCTATAGGTGGTAAACCTATTATGGCTGAGCATTGCAAAGAAGTTTCAGATATTACATCTTCAGCTAAGTCATTAGCAGTTAATTTAGGTAATATAAGTGACAATAGAATGACTTCAATGATGATTTCAGGAGAAGTAGCTTATAAAAAAGAAATACCTTCAATTATTGATATAGTTGGAGTGAACTGTAGTAATCTTAGGCGGGACTTTGCTCTAGAGTTTATAGAAAAATGTAAACCTAACGTTATTAAAGGGAATATGTCAGAAATAAAATCAATTCTTGGATTAGAAACAAAATCTAAAGGTGTTGATGTTAGTGATGAAGATAGCACAGGAAAAAACAATATTAATGATAATATTAATATTGTAAGAAGTCTTTCAAAGAAAACTAATTCAATTGTAGTTTCAACAGGTGAAATAGATTTAATAAGTAGTGGAAAAGAAACTTTTGTAATTGGAAATGGATGCAGGGAACTTTCGATGATAACTGGTACAGGTTGTATGTTAAATGCTTTAATAGCAACTTGTATAAGTAGTGGTGATATTTTATCCGGGGCAATACTTGGAACTTTAATTATGGGTATAAGTGGAGAGTTTTCTAAAGATAAAAAAGGAACAGCTTCATTTAAAATAGATTTATTAGATAATATTTCAACTATTAAAGATTTAGATATAATAGAAAAATCTAAGATAAGGGTGGTAGAGTAAATGAGATTTGATTGTAGCTTATATTTAGTAACTGATAGTACTGGACTTGAAGAAAATGAGTTTTTAAATAAGATAGAAGAGGCTTGTAATGCAGGGGTTACATTAGTTCAGTTAAGAGAAAAGGATAAAACAGGTAGAGAATATCTTGACTTAGCATTTAAAGTTAAGGAAATTACTGATAAGTATAATATTCCATTAATTATTGATGATAGAATAGATATTGCTATGGCTGTAGATGCGGCAGGAGTTCATGTTGGACAAAGTGATATAAATGTCAGATATGCAAGAAAGATATTAGGTAGTGATAAGATAATAGGTGCTACAACTAAAACGCTAAAGCAAGCTGAAGAAGCTGTTAATGAAGGAGCTGATTATTTAGGAGTCGGAGCTATATATCCAACTACAACTAAGGTTAAAACTGTAATAACAGAAGTTTCAACCTTAAAAGAAATTTGTGAATCTGTAAATATACCAGTTGTAGCTATAGGTGGATTAAATGAAGAAAACTCTGATATACTTAAGGGAAGTAATGTTAGTGGAATAGCAGTAGTATCGGCAATTATGAAAGCTAAGGATATTAAGGAAGCTGTAGTAGGATTAAAAGAAAAGGTGGAGACTATAAAACTTTAAATATAAGGAGTGCTAGGAGTGGAGAATAATAAATTATGTAGAATTTTACTAAGCAAACAGAGTTAATGGCTACTTCTAGAGATTTATTAGAAATGATTAATTCTAAGAAGAATAATGATTTAGGTTTATAATTGACTAATGTGATTAACTAGAGGAAATATTGAGAAAGTTTTAATTTATTTATAATTATTAAAATAACTCCGTCAAATATTGACAAGCTTTCTTATGAATGATAATATAAGAAAAAATCCCTTTAAATTGATTCGAGAAATCAGCAAGGAAGTTATAGTATGCTTGTATGTTTTAGCCTTTTATTTTAAATAAGATAAAAATAAAAGACTTAGTAGAGTTATAGTAACCTTCCTTAATATTAGGAAGGTTTTTTTATTCTTTATAATTTAGGTATAACATAAATTTTAAGATTATATTTACAGTAATGTTATTAGAATAAAGAGTGAAAATATGTGCTGAGAATATGGGCTAGATATTACATAAGTTAAGTATATTAAACCTGATAAAGTTGTTTAGATCTGACAAGTAGGGAAATAACAATTAGGAGAAGGTATCATGAAAGTAAACAACAATAATAAAGTAGCTATAAAAATGGCAATTGCTCTTGTTCTAGGATTAGTAGTAGGTATAGGATGCTTATTACTAAGAGAAAATTTAATGGCAAATGGAAATGCAGAAGCATGGACAAAGATAAATAATATTTTATTCCAAGATATATCAGCAGAAGGTGCAACAAGCGCTTTAGGTATTTTTTATATTATAGGACAGTTATTTGTTAACTCACTTCAACTTATAATTGTACCAATGGTATTCACTTCTATTGCGTTAGCTATGTGTAAGATAAGTGATACTAAGAAGCTTGGACGTATTTCATTTAAAACTATATCAGGATTTTTAGTAACATCATTTTTTGCATTAGCATTAGCTGGAATAATAGGTTTTATAATTAAGAACTTAGGTTTATTTACTGCTAATGTGGATAATGTTACAGCACAAGTTGGAGTGGCAAGTTCTACAAATCCACTACTTGTAATAGTAAATGTAATACCAAATAATATTATATCTGTTTTCTCAAAAAATAGTGAAGTGCTTGCAGTGGTATTTATCGCAGTAGTAACAGGATTATGTATTAATAATTTAGGTGATAAAATAAAAGTACTAAAAACTGTATTAGAAGAAGTTAACTCTATCATTACTGTATTTTTAACTTTTGTAATAACTAAGTTTGGACCAATTGCAATATTTGTACTTATTACAAGAACCTTTGCAATATACGGTGTAGAGAATTTAAAACCAGCTTTAGTATATGTAGTAGTTACGATATTTACTTTATTACTATTCTTAGTATTTGGTTATGCTATATTCGTAGCAATAGGGGCTAGACTTAACCCATTTAAATTTGTAAAGAAAATAGGAAAAGTTGCTTTATTTGGATTTTCAACTTCATCATCAGCAGCAACATTACCTTTAAACACAAAGACAACAACTGAAGAATTAGGTGTTGATAAGGATATTGCATCATTTATATTACCTCTTGGAATGACTGTAAATATGAATGGTACTGCAATAATGCAAGTTATAGCAACAATATTTATAGCATCTTCAGCAGGGTATAATGTAACAATAGGAAATATAGTTGTTATTTCATTAATAGCATTAATAGCGTCAGTTGGTACTCCAGCAGCACCAGGAGCAGGAGCAATAATACTATTCACAGTATTATCAGGTATGGGATATAATAATGATGGAGCAATCCTTGCTTACTCATTAATATTAGCTATAAATAGACCTATAGAAATGCTTGTAACATCTTTAAATGTAGTAGGAGATGCGGCAACAAGTGTTGTAGTTGCTAAATCTGAAGGGATGCTCGACGAAAAAGTTTATAATGCAGATTAAATAGTGAAATTTACATAGAGAAATAAATATTGAAATGTTTTAAGAGTATTTAGAGTGTCGACAAAGTCGGCACTTTTACTTTTTAGAGATAATTTAGCATATTCTTGTTATATGTTATTAAATTTAAAAGTGATAATTAAAGAAAATTAAACTAAATTTAATAAAACATTATGTCAAAAAAGGCATTTCTTCATATTATATATTAGATAGATTTAGTCTAATTTAAAATGGAGTTGATGACTTTGGAGGCTAATACATCAAAAGATAAATCTTGTTTTAATGGTAAAATAGTAACAAGAAAGAGTAAAACCTATAATAAAGATAGGCAGATTTATAATACAGCAATTCAAAAATTCCCCAAGGCTATAGTATATTGTAAGAGTACAGAGGATGTTGCTTGTGCTGTAAAAGATGCCTTTAAGAAAAGATGTCCAGTTAGAGTAAGATCCGGCGGTCATAATTATGAGGGGTATTCAACTGGAAATAATATAGTAGTTATTGATGTAAGCAAAATGAGGAAAATAAGAATTAATTATAAAGAAAATACAGTGACTATTCAATCTGGAGTAGAGAACTATATGCTTTATGATTTTCTAGGAAAAAGAGGATATCCATTTCCAGGTGGGACTTGTCCAACTGTTGGATTATCAGGATACTCGCTAGGTGGAGGTTGGGGATTATCAGCAAGATTATTTGGTCTTGGAACAGATAGTTTAGTGGAAGCTGAAATAGTTAACTATGAAGGTGAAGCTTTAAAAGCAAATAAGAGAGTTAATACAGATTTGTTTTGGGCTCTAAGGGGTGCGGGTGGAGGAAATTTTGGAGTTGTAACTTCGCTTAAATTTAAGCTTCCACCTAAGGTTAAATATGTAACTATATTTAGAATACTTTATAGTAAGACAAGCCAAAAAGAGCAAGCATATGTAATGAATCTTTATCAAAATTTATTTAAGCATTTAGATAGGAGAGCAAATATAAGAGCTAGTTTTTATAATTCTCATGTAGAAGGAAAAGGTATAGATATATCAGGAATATTCTATGGAAAAGAAAAAGAAATAAAAGCGATATTGAATCAATTTTTAAGGTTATCAAATGTATCATATGTATTCAGATATGTAACATTTTTAGAAGCAATAAGCTTAATTGAGGATTTATATCCTGCTAGTGAGAAATTTAAGGACACAGGGGCTTTTTCTAATAGAATGTACACAAAAGATGAATTATATAATTTAGCTGGAGTAGTAAGAAGTAGGCCAGAGGGTTCTATTTTTACTGCAGTAACATTTTATGGGCTTGGTGGGGCTGTTAAAGATGTAGGAAGCAGAGAAACAGCCTTTTATTATAGAGATTCAAATTATATTATTGGAATGCAAACAGTTTGGGAAGAGGAAAAGTTTGCAAAGGAAAATAGAAAATGGTTAGATAATAAAGTTTGCTATTTGAAGACATTAACAGAAGGGTTTTATGTTAACTTTCCTTACAACCTCTTAAAGGATTATGAGAAGGCTTATTATGGAGAAAATATATATAGGTTAACTAAGATTAAGAAAAAATATGATCCTTTTAATTTTTTTCACTTTCCTCAATCAATAAGGATAACTAAATAATATAAAGATTGTAAGTACAGTAGATTTAATTTCTACTGTGCTTCTTTTTTTAGGATATGTTTCAATAAATAGTCTACATTTTGTGTATTTATATAGTTTTAAGTTAAAAATAACTTTAAGTAAATCGCGGGGATAGCTCAATAAATAATCTATATCTTAAATGATTGGGCTATTTAATTTATATAGATTTAAATAAAAAATATTAGTAGGTAAAAACTAATCTAAATTTATTTGAATTATATTAATAATTGATTGACTTTTAAAGACAAATTACAATATCAAAAAGATAATTTAGATTATAAATTTTCAGACATTGACAGTAATAGTGAAAAGAGTTAGTATATTAATAGATAATGATAATTAATATCAATTAGGAAATGATTATAAGAATTTAGTTGATATATAGCTCTTTAAATAATATTTACACACTTATTATGGACATGCACCGTATAGACGGATTAGAGAAGCTTCAGAGTAAGGTTTGGTCATAAAACATATAATAAGATAATTGAAAGGATGATATAAATGGAAAATAAATATTCAATGTCACAACTAATTGCTGACAGAAGAACAATAAGAAAATTTAAGAATGAGGCTATAGAAACTGAGGTAATAGAAGACTTACTTCAAGTAGCATCTTGGGCTCCGAATCATAAGTTAAAGGAACCTTGGAGATTCATTATTTATAAGGATGAAGGAAGTAAGGTTCTTGGAAATATAATGTTTGATGTAACATCAAAGGCTGGGAAAATGAAAAAGAGTCCTGAAGATATGAAAAATTACTTTTCACATATTCCAGTTCATATATTAGTAGTAATGCCAGAAGATCCTCAACCACTATTAAGGGAAGAAGATTATGCAGCTAATAATGCCTTAATTCAAAATTTCCAGCTTGCTGCTTGGGAAAGAGGAATAGGAGTATTTTGGAAGAGTGATGGATACCTTACATTACCTGCTTTTAGGGAAGCTGTTGGTGTAGTACCAGGAGAAAAAATAGTAGGAATATTACATGTTGGATATCCAGATATGATACCGAAAGTTCAAGAAAGAACAAAAGTATCAGAAAAGATTACTTTAATTGATTCAGCCAATAAGTAAGAATTAGTTTGAAATAGAAAATGAATAATTAAATAATTAAATAATTATATAATTATGGATGTGATTTTTTGAATATTGTTAAAATAAAGAGACTACCTCATTAAATAATGGGGTAGTTTTTTTCATTGAAAGTCCAGAAATATTATTTTATAATAATAAATCGAAAATAAGGAATTATAATATATAGAAGGAGTAACTTCGTAAATACCAAACTATATTATGCTACAGCAACTTAAATTATATTAATAAAAAACGGATATACTAAGGATTATTAAAATTATAAACAAAAGAAGGAGAATATATATGGCAAAAAAATTACCTAAAGAAGCTTATGGAGGTGTCCATGGAAAAGACTATGTTCCATATTTAAATGATAAATCTAAGAAAGGAAGTAATATATCAGTACTTATAATAGGTGCAGTTTTATCTGCAATATTTGCAGCTTCTACTGCTTATTCAGGTATGAAATCTGGATTAACAGTTGCTGCTGGTATTCCTGGAGCAATTATTGGATCTATGCTAATTGGAGTATTTGCAAAAGATAAAGGGATTCTTGCTAAAAATATTACCCAAGGTATGTCTAGTGGCGGAGAGTCTATAGCAAGTGGTATGATTTATGTTTTACCTGCAATTATATTAATAGGGAAAAATATCACTTTTTTTGAAGGCCTTGCAGTTGGAGTAGGTGGAATACTATTTGGAATAGGAGCACTATCTTTAGTATATAATTATTTAATGGTTGAAGAGCATGGAAATCTTATGTATCCAGAATCTATGGCTATTTCTGAAACTCTTGTAGCATCAGAAGGTGGAGGAGATGCTATAAAATATATGGGAATAGGATTTGCTATAAGCGGTATTATTAATGTTTTAACAGGATCGTTTTTAAATATAGTTAATAATACTATTTCTTATATGGGAAGTAAATTTTATAAATGGAAGTTTGCAACAGAAGTAAATCCACTTTTACTTGGAATAGGATTTATAGTAGGTCTTGAAGTATCCTTAACTATGTTTGCTGGATCAATATTAGCCAATTTTGGTATAGCTCCATTAATAGGTTATTTTACAGACCTAGCAGATAAAAATATACAATCTTGGAATGATGCTTCATTATTACTTCATCAAATGGATGTGAATGCTATATCAGGAAATTATGTTAAATATATAGGTGCAGGAATGATGCTTTGTGGAGGAATAATTGGAGCAATAAAGTTAATTCCAACTATTGTAGTTTCTATTAAGGAAACATTAAAGGCCAGGTCTAGTAATAGTGATAAAGGTGAGAAGGGTTCTAGTGAGATAATTATATTATTAGTAGGAGTAATTATTGCTTTTGCTACAGGATATTTTATATCTGGAACAATAAAAATGGCTATAATTGCAACAATTGTGTCTTTAATACTTTCATTATTATTTGTTATAGTATCTGGTAGATTAACGGGTACAATAGGTACATCAAACCTTCCTGTATCAGGGATGACTATAGCTTCATTAGTTATTTTAACATTATTTTTTGTAATCTTTGGATGGACTACGAAGGCTGATAATAAATCACTATTATTATTTGCAGCCTTTATGGTAGTAGCAATATCAGTAGCTGGTGGATATAGCCAATCACAAAAGGTAACCTTTATTATTGGTGGAAGCAAAACTGAAATGCAAAATTCCTTTGCAATAGCAAGTATAATAGGAGTAATTGTAGTTACAGGTACTATAATGTTACTTTCAAGCCAATTAGCTGAAACAGGAGCAAATGCTCAATTTGCATTACCACAAGCTAACTTAATGGCAACACTAACTTCAGGAATAATGTCAGGAAACTTACCTTGGCCAATGATAATAGTAGGAGTTGTTATAGCATTATTTTTATTCTTTTTAGATTTACCAATAATGACTATTGCAATTGGTTTTTATTTACCTATTTCAACTACTTCAATAATATTAGTTGGCGCATTAATCCGATTAGTTGTAGAGAAAATGAGCAATAGCGAAAAAGATAAAGAAGTTAAGATATCAAATGGAATAAGTTTATCATCTGGACTTGTTGCAGGAGGATCAATAATAGGACTTATCGGTATTATACTTCAAGTTACGGGGGTAATTACTCCAAGAATCCCAAGTGGTTTTGCTAGTAGTAATATGATGGCAATAATATTACTTATAATTTTAGTAGTGGCAACAACAATACCTATTATGATGTCTAAATCAAAGGATGCCTAAATTTTCAATTTGAACTTTAAATAAGGCTGCTTATATAAAGTAGCCTTATTTAATACAATACTAATTAAATTAGTATAATATTATTCAATATTTTTAATATATTTTATTAAGTAACTTATAGTATAAAAATCCTTATCTAAATTGTCAGTAATATAATTTAACCCATTAATTAAAGTTTCTTCATCAAAAGTCTCTAAAAGAATCATAAGACTTAAGTTATTAATTCCACCATCTTTAGTATCTAATATTCTTGAGGATTTTACATATTTATTATTGAAGGTATTAAGAGTAGCAATTCTTAGATCTTCACTAATTTCTATTTCAGGCATATCATTAAATATTCTTATTTCAGGATTATCTATATCTAAGTTTTTAGCCTTACTTACATCACAAGAAACGAAGATTGTATTCTTAAACTTAGCATCTTTAAAATTAATATCATCTAATTTCACTGAATCAAAAATAGCATTTTCAAAGTTTGCATTTTTAAAATTACTCTTTCTAAAATTTGTTCCGATAAACTCAGACCATTTAAAGCTGCAGTTTAAGAAGCTAGAAGACTTAAAATGAGCCCCTCTAAAATTTACATAATCAAAATTTGAACCAGAGAAATTACAGTTATAGCAATTACTTCTTTCTAGATTTTGATACATAAAATTTTTATCTTTCTTTTCTATATTATTGAAATGAAAATTTCTTTTAACATTTTTATTATTCGCCACAGGTTCCTCCATAATATATAATTTATTTTTTCTCTTTAGTCTACATAATATTACCACAATTTTTAAAGTATTACTAATTAATAATAAAATTAAAACGATGATTGAAGTAAGGATAATAGTTGGATTTTTTATATTAAGTTTTTTGAGAATTAAATTAGTATATTCTATTACATGTACTTTTAGCATATAAATTTTATATCATAAGAATTTGGGGGAGTTTAAGTGAAAGAAATTAGATATTGTAATCAATATTTAGACGAAGACTATATACATTTAGTAATAGAATATAGAGGAGACTTTGAAGCGCAAATAAATAATGTGGATTATGCATGTGGAAGTGTTGTAACTGAAAATTTGGGAGTTGTTGCAGTTAAACAACATGATATTAAGAGACTAAGAAATGATGTGCCTGCAATTATATTTATTGAACCTAGAAGTATATATGTATTACAAGACATTAACCCTTCTAATTCAGATAATATAAATAAAGTAAAGAGTAATCCGTATTTAAATCTAACAGGTAGAAATGTAGTAGTTGGAATGATAGATACAGGAATAAATTATCTTAATCAAGAGTTTATAAATGAAGATGGTACATCTAGAGTCATTAAAATATGGGATTAAACAATCCAAACAGATAATAATAAACTTGGGACTATATACAATAATGAGCAAATAAATAATGCTATAGAAGCATATAAAAGTGGAAAAGATCCTTATGAAATAGTACCTAGTAAAGATGAAATAAATCATGGCACTAAAATGGCAGGAATAATTGGAGCAAGGGGGTATAGTAGTAAATTTCAAGGAATAGCACATAATTGTGAATTTTTAATTGTAAAGCTGTTAGAATCACCTAATTATTTAAAAATACTAAGAGAAAACAATCTTCCTAAAGTAGCTGTTTATAGTAATGCTGAAGTTTTATCAGCTATAGAGTATTTATGGAGAACGGCTAGAGAACTGGGTAAGCCATTGGTAATATTTTTTGGATTAGGAAGTCATGATGGAAGTCATGATGGATATAACATTACAGCTAGATTTATTACTATACTTGGAAGTAGAGAGGGAGTAGTATTTATAACTGGAACTGGAAATGCAGGTAGTTCTGATGGACATGTATTAGAGTTTGTAAAAAACGTAGGTGAAATAAAAAATGTAGAATTATTAGTAACAAGAGACATGAAAAAATTGGAGTTTTATGTATGGATTCAGAAACCTGATGAGATGGCTTTGAATGTAATAGATCCTTCTGGAGAAGAGATGGGATTTATGATTTCTAAAATCTATCGTGAAAGAGATAAAGATTTTTTTATGATAGATACAAATTTAAAAATTCAATGCTATAATCCAGAGAATTTTACTGGACATCAGGTTTTTGCATTGGATTTTACTAATATAAAAAGTGGAATTTGGAAATTACAATTAAGAGGTGAATATATAAGTAATGGGAGGTTTGATATTTGGTTACCGGATAGGAGTTTATTGCCGGAAGGTACCAAATTTTTAAATCCTAATCCGTATAATACCCTTACAATACCATCTACAGCAAGAAAAGTTACTACTGTGTCATATTATAATAGTGCAAATAATTCTATAGTTGCAGAATCGGGAAAAGGATTTAATACAAATTTTTTGATAAATCCAGACATAGCTGCAGATGGAATAAATGTACTCACTACTTCTGGAGTTAATGATATTGTTAAAGTTAGTGGAAGTTCTGTGGCAACAGCAATAGTGGCTGGAGCTAGCTGTCTTTTTATTCAGTGGCAATTAGCTAATAAGAAATATTCTGGATTATACTCAACTAAATTAAGAAGTTTATTAATATATAGCGCTAAAAGAGAGCAAGGATATATATATCCAAATGAAGAAATTGGATATGGTAAATTAGATATATTTAATGTGTTTAATGTATTAGGAGGAAGTAGGGCTGATAAGAGTTATATAGAATATTTTATAAACAATTTATTTATAAGATTACCAATTAAATAAAGGAGTGTAATATTAGTGGAAAATAATAATGCGGAAGAGTATATTTTTAATAGTCCTGATTATGTACATATGGTGATAGAGTATTCAGGGAAAATTCCGGAAGAAAAAGATAAAAGTAAAGAAATTTTTATAAATATAATAAATAATGAATATGCTATTCTTTCAATTAAGGCTAATGTTATTTCAAATGACGACAGTTTAGCTAATTATCAAAATATTAATTTGATAAAAGAAATAATTAATAAAAGGTTTCAAGATGTTGAAGGATTTAAGGTAATTCATGTATTGCCTCCACAAATATATACCCTGCAAGAAATATCAGCAATTGAGGCATCGGGAATAAATAATTTGAAAGCTAATCCTAATTTGGATTTAACTGGTGAAGGAGTTATTATTGGAATTATTGATACGGGAATAGATTACTTAAGTGAAGAATTTAGAGATGCTAATGGTAAAACTAGGATAATATCTATATGGGATCAGACGATAGATAATAATAAAAATAATAATGGAATTGTTTCATTTGGAACAGTATATAATAGAAATGAAATTGATAAAGCAATAGGAGAATATAATTTAGGCAGGAACCCATACGGTATTGTGGCTAGTAAAGATGAAAATGGACATGGAACTGGTATGGCTGGAATTGTTGGAGCAATAGGTAAAAATAATTATATTGCCTTTAGGAAGCAATAATGGAAATCATAAAGGAGATAATATTTTTGATAGTTTTATAGAAAGTGTATCTAGTAATGTAGGGATGGTTATTGTTA
>JAHAIU010000372.1 GCA_018372555.1 Clostridium sp. | reverse complement strand
AAATCTTTTTATTATTATTTGCATATCCGTTATTAATATTATAAATTCCAGGCATAGCTTTTCAACTCCTAAGTATTACTCTTATATACTTATCGGATATGAAAACAATAAATTAATATTTATAAATTTTAAAATATATATTTATAAATTTAATAAAATACTGTTAAAGAGGTTTATCATTGTTATTTAAACAATGATAAACCTCTTTAAAATTTAATTAATACACTATTATTATATCATTGCGCCATCCGCTCCAACTCTATAACCATTAATAGTTGTGTTATATACCATAGAACCATTGCTATTTAAATAATACCATTTATCTTTAACATAAACCCATCCTGTAGCCATTGCTCCATTTTCTTTTAGGTAATACCAATCATTTGATTCTTTTATCCACCCAGTTGCCATAGAACCATTGCTATTTAAATAATACCATTTATCTTTATCATTAATCCATCCAGTTTTCATAACTCCATTTCCATCCAAATAATACCAATTCGAATTATCATTTAACCATCCTTTTATAAGGCTTGAATCTGAATTAACAAATGACCAAGTTCCACTTTCATTCTTAATCCATCCTGTAATTACATTTCCATCTATTAAATTTTCAACCTTTTCAATATTCTCACTTAAAGCTTGGCTATTGTCTTTAGGCGCTTTATTTATTATTGAATATCTTTCTGCCTCTTCATCCCAAACTAACATATTATTTTCATCATACACAGATAATCTAGTCATTGACCCATCAACTTTATATACCTTTATCCAATCTGTTGCTCCATTATATCTGTAGATGTATCCACCATCAAGTCTCCATAAAACACCATTTACATCTATAGCATGGTCACTATATTCTTCTGCATCAGCTTTTTTTATTCCAACAGTATTGACTCCAGCTTCACTCTTTAATGATATTCCTTGTGCTGATATTGTTCCATTTTCGTTAATCTTACAGGCAATTATCTTTCCTTTACTTATACTATATGTTGTATCATCACTTACATCAAATTTTACTTTAGTACCATTTGATTTAGAAAGCATATAAGTTGTTACATTTTTAGCATATTTAGCCCCATCTATAGTTTCTGATGATTGTTCTTTTGATATTTTTTGGATAACATCAAAACTTATTATATTATTCTCTTCATTCATAATAAATACGGATTGATCTGTAGATGTTTTTGGAATATCTATCCCATTAATTTTATTTATTGTTTCATCACTTTTAACTGTCATAGTTGCTTTTCTATAAATATAGCTGTTATCATGAGTAATTACTTTTGCATTAGAAACACTTACACTTATATTTTTTTCTGTATCATCGGTGTTATTTAAAGTAGCTATCTTATTATCAGTAACCACTTTTATTTTTCCAACATTATAATCTGCATCTATGTATTTACCTTCTTTATTTGTATAAACAGTTAACTCATCTGCATCTCCATTTGTTATTTGTTCTGGAGCAAATGTTGTTTCATACCATTCTTCTCCAAAGATATAATTTTTAAGCTTAGTTAAGCTCTCTCTTGAAATATCATGATCTGAATATCTATCATCAGCTTTATTTCTAATATTTTTTCTTAAATTTACCTTAGTATCATCTATATCATCTTGTTCTAGATCTTCATCTACTGATTCACCACTAGACAAGTCTAAATAAATATCTCCTGAATCTATATTTAAATATTTGGCTCCATATGGCTCTACTTCTGATCCTGTATCTAAATCTGTAAGTTTAGTATATTTTCCATCACTTAGATAATAAACGCCTTCGTTATCAAGTTCTTCAAGTTGTCCATCAATATAAAATTTACCATCTTTATAAGTAACAGCCTCATACACACTTCCTTCTTTATAATCTATTCTCTCATATTCAGCTGCATTTACTCCTGTCATTGAAAGTGAAGTTATGGAAGTCATTGCTACCATTAGTGATGTAAATTTACTTAATCTTTTTATCATATATACCCCCTATTGATAATTATTTTCAATTAAATTTCATTATCTATAATATCATTAAGATTAAGTTTTGTGAATACAATTTATAAATAAACTATCATTATATTTTTTCAATATTATCAGAAGCTGTTTTAAAATAAAATAAAATAAAAGATGAAATAAAAGCCTAATATGAGCTTCTATTCCATCCTTTCTATTAATTAATTAATTATTTATTTAATTAATTTCAATTTTATTATAATTCTTTTTACCTCTTTTAATTAAAGCAACATTATCTTCAAAGTCTTCTTCACCTAATAATCTATTGACATCTTCAACT
>JAHAIU010000371.1 GCA_018372555.1 Clostridium sp. | reverse complement strand
ATCATAGAAATAAAGACCTGGAACTGCATATTTTGATTTTGGATGTTCTGGTTTTTCTTCTAATGATATAACCTTATTATTATCATCAAACTCAACTACACCAAAAGCTCTTGGATCTTGAACATAATATCCAAATACCATTGCTCCTTTTTCTAATGATGCAGCTTCTTTTAAATGATTTGAAAAACTTTGTCCATAGAATATATTATCCCCTAAAATCATAGCAACATTATCATCACCTATAAAATCTTCACCTATAATAAAAGCTTCTGCTAATCCATTAGGTTGTTCTTGAACTGCATATTCAACCTTTAATCCAAGCTCAGAACCATCTTGAAATAACTCCTTAAAATTAACTATATCTCTTGGTGTAGATATAATTAATATTTCTCTAATCCCTGCAAGCATTAATACTGACATTGGATAATAAATCATTGGTTTATCATATATTGGCACCATTTGTTTTGACATTGCCTTTGTTACAGGATATAGTCTTGTTCCTGATCCCCCTGCTAATACTATTCCCTTCATACTTATACCCCCCCTTTGATTTTTGATTTTAATAATTTAGCTATATGTATTAATGGTAATTCTATATAAAGATTATAAAATACACTTAAATAGTATATAAATAGTTTTAATCCCTTTACACTTAAGTGATTTTTAACATATACTCCTTGTGAGTTTAATAAAATTTTTCTATCTTTATATTTATTATTTAGATTTAATAGTGACTCGTCCTTCTCTTTATGATCATGTATATAAATATCATTTAACGATACGCCAAATTTACAATCTATTTTTTTTGCTTTATGCGATAATATATTTTCTTCATAATAAAGGAATGTATTTTCATCAAAATATCCTATTGTTTCAAATATATTCATGTCCATTATAAAAAAGCAACCAGGCATTACATCTACTATTGCTAATGAGTCTTCTTTACTTTCAACTTCATAATGACTATAATTCACTGGTTTTAATAATTTAGATATAAATTTACTATTTAATATTATTATCTTGCTGAAGGTAGGTAACTTCCACCCTAGCGTAGTTGAATCAAATACATTGTTAGTTATTTGTAGTCCTGTGATTCCTTGTAAATTATGTCTTTCTATTTTATTTATTAAATTATAAAATAAATGTTTGTCCTCTATTATAATATCAGGATTCATAATGCATACATATTCACTCTTTATATTTTCTTTTATATATCTTATTCCTATATTATTTCCTGCAGCATATCCTTTATTATTATTGCTACTTAATACAACTATATTAGTAATATTTCTATACTCTTTATTTAACTTCTCAAATGATCCATTCTTTGAGTTATTATCAACTATTACTATATTAAATTTAAATTTATTCTCTATTAATTTATCAACACACTTTATAGTCATTTCATAATTTTTATAATTTAAAATTACTATTGATAAAGACTCATTAATATCATTCAACTTTACTTACCTCATAAAAAATATTATTTAACTCATCCATAACAGTTTCACCTGAATAGTGTTTATATACATCATCAATCTTAATACTTACTTTATCTGTTAAATAATCAAAGATTTTATTAGATGCTTCATCAATTACAATATTATTTTCAACATTTTTTATAATAATTCCATTAGTAGAATTATAAATGTACTCATTAACATCTCCAACATCAGTAGCAAGAACTGGTACATTGCAAGCTAAAGATTCTAATGCAGACATACATATTCCTTCAAAAGTTGATAATATAATTGATATATCAGCCAAATTAACTAATTCAGTTAGCTTATCTCCATGGCTAATCTTATTATAAAAAATAAATTTATCTTCTATATTAAGCTCTTTGCACTTTTCAATCAATTTTGATTTATCTTCACCATCACCAATTATTATACACTTTATATTTTCTATCCTAGCTGATAAATTTTCTACTATATTAGGTATTAATAAAACCCTTTTGGGATTATCATCTAGCCTACCAAAATAAATTAATACTTTTTCAGTATCATCTATTTTATGTTTTTCTCTAATTTCTTTTTTATTTAATTCTTTAAATAAAGTAAGATCTATAGGCACCTTACCATATACTATTTTGTTACTATGTTTAAAATATCTTTTTTTGTAGTAAGGAACTCCATATTCATCTCTTTTCAATAGTACAATTACTTTAGAACAATTTCTCACTGAAATTTTCTCTAAAACATTATATATAGTTCCTACTATTCTTCCCCAATAAAGATATGAATATTTTCCTGAACCATGTACAGCCATCATAAGTTTTTTTCTTAATTTGCTAAATGTAAATGGC
>JAHAIU010000370.1 GCA_018372555.1 Clostridium sp. | reverse complement strand
AACGGGAACATTTGTAAAGGGTGGGGAAACTGGCTTGCGGTTATTCTCTGAACTTGAATGTAAAAGACTTATGGGCTTTCCTGATGACTTTAAAATTCCTGTAAGTAGAACTCAGATGTACAGGCAAATGGGAAATTCTGTTGCAGTCCCTATGATGAAGGCTGTTGCTGATGCAATGAAAGAAGAACTATATTCAAAACTTAAAAAGGGGTGTTTGGAATATGCCTAATAAAGTTAACAAAGGTGAATGGGCTGAGTTATATGTTTTTTTAAAAGCCTTGTCTGAAGGAAAAATTTATGCAGCTGATGCCGACCTAAACAAAATACCAGACTTGTTCTATATGATATTAAGCGCTATAAAGATAGAGAATAATGTTCAAAAAGAGTATAGTCGAGATGAGGAATCTGGCAATATTGTCTTAATTGAAGATAATCATGAAGTTTTAGCGGTATCTATATCAGAATTCACCAAGTATGCTGAACATGTGATAGATAGTATTCAAAAAGGAAAAGGAACCTTTGAAATACCCCTAGTAGAACCGTTCCTGAAGAAGATTAATATTACAAAAATTAAGCAAAGTAGTGACAGTAAGAAAGATATTGTTTTTAAAATTCATGATGATTTCACAGGTGCCGAGCCAACAATTGGTTTTTCAGTAAAATCGTATGTCGGAAGTAAGCCAACACTATTAAATGCAAGTGGAGCCACAAAAGTTACTTTTGATATTGAAGGGAAGATATCACAGGAGTTTATCAAGGAGATAAATTCAATTGATTCTCGAGATAAAATAAAAGATAGAATTCAGAAGTTAGATGAAAATGGTAATTCATTGATTTTTAGAAAAGCAACTAATTCTATTTTTGAGAGAAATCTGCAAATGATTGATTACCGCTTACCTGAGATTCTAGGTAAACTTTTTATGTTCTCCTATTTTGTAAAAGGTAAATCTATTCCTAAAGTTGTTGAGTATTTTTGCGAAAAGGAAGTAGAGGATATCAAGTTAATTGAATATAAAATAAAAGATTTACTAGTAGCAGTTGCTCTTGGAATGGAGCCAAATAGCCCTTGGGATGGAATGGAAGATGCTAACGGAGGTTATATCGTTGTTAAGGATAATGGAGAAATTCTTTGTTACCATATCTATGATAGAAATAAATTAAGAGAGTATCTATATCGAAACACCAAATTTGATAGTCCTTCAAGTTCTCGAACAGGTGCAGGGCTCATAATTGAAAGTGATGGAACTTTACAATTCGGACTGACAATACAAATTAGATTCTAAATTGATATTTAGTTAAGAAATAGCATAAGGTGCCTATATGAAAATAGGTGCCTTTTTAGTTATAAAAATAAAATATTCTGTTTTTTAATTATGGAACGTTTAATCAAATTTCTTCGAATGATCTCTTGATTCAACTATTTGGTTAGAAATATAAATTATTCAGTTAAAAATATCAAAAATTAAGTTTGATGAAAACCTATTATGCACAAAAAAACACCTATTCGGTAAAATAGGTGTGAATGATGTTATTTATATCCATATTGTTTTAGAGCATTTTTATATGCTTCGCTACCTTTAAGATAGTAGTCGTGCTTAACTCCGCTAATATCAACAGAAAAGATCCCATCTTTAAATGAATATTCTTCTGTTCGACTTGCAATATTTTGCCCAGTTAATGTGATCGTATTCTTTTGTTTGTTAATGGTAAAGCTGTCTGCTTCTCCATGCTCAATGGAAGCATTTTCTCCTTTAATAGTAAATGCCAACTCGTTTCTTTCACTTGAGATCCAATAATACTCACCATCTAAAGATTGGTAGTTGTTTTTAGAGCAAGCAATTAATGTAATTATTGATAATGAAAGTAGTAGTATACCTATTAATTTTCTCATATTTTTAGCCTCCTTTTATTATGTGAATTTTACCAAAATAATATTACAAGAGTATGTCAGTGTCTGTTATAATGGAAAAATGAAGAAATGTCTATTATAACGGCAAATATCGAAATTTCGGAAAAACACTAATTTTAATGCGAAAAGCGAACAAAGCAGAATTCTGATTACCAGAAAACTAGTTTTGTTCGCTTTTTATGTTTGAGGTCGGGCTTTTGTCCCAGCTTCTTTATTTTATATTGTTTTTAGAATTAAAATATTGAGCTTAAGATTTATCTTTCTTAAACGCCCCTGCTTGTGAATACAATAACCATGATAAAGCAATCATAATAGCTGCGAAAACAGAAATTCCTGAGAATCCTGTAAATTTCACAAAGAGAACTCCTCCCACTATACCTGCAATTGTTTCACCTAAATAC
>JAHAIU010000369.1 GCA_018372555.1 Clostridium sp. | reverse complement strand
CGGGAACTCCCCCATTTTATGGAGCTGGCAATAGGAATCGAACCTACAACCTGCTGATTACAAGTCAGCTGCTCTACCGTTGAGCCATGCCAGCATATTGTTAAATAAATTTAATGGTGGGGGAGGACGGATTCGAACCATCGAAACGAAACGTAACAGATTTACAGTCTGCCCCCTTTGGCCACTCGGGAACTCCCCCATGTCAATTTATTTAATTAAATTTCAGTTTTTAAGCTTACCGCCTCAACTGACAATGATTAGTATATATTTATTGTTTCCTAATTTCAAGTGCGTTTTTCAAGGATTTAGCTTAATTATTCTAATTTTATTCTTAAATGCTCTCTCTTTCTTTCATTTAATACTAATATCTTATTTTATAAAAATATATAACCCTTTTTAACCTTTTCTTAACTTTTATCTAAAATATTCTTTTTTATACATTTAATTATATTTTTTATAAAAACCTCATATATTGATACAATGAGGGGGTGTTTACTATAAAAAATACAATTCACTATAATATTCCTGATGCTCATATTGAAATTTCTAATCATTTAAAAAAATATATTAATGAAAATACAATTATCGTTTGTATAGGAACTGATAAGTTTATAGGGGATTGTTTAGGTCCTTTAGTGGGAACCTATTTGAAAGACCAAAAATGTTCTCTACCTATATATGGCACAATTGAATCTCCTATTCATGCATTAAATATTCATAAAGAATTGGATAAAATTAAAGCTCTTCACCCTAACTCAAATAATAATATTTTAGGCGTAGATGCTTCACTTGGACATGGAGAGTCTATTGGTACAATATGTATTAGAAATGAACCCATATATCCAGGTAGAGGCGTAGGTAAAGTTCTTCCTAAAGTAGGTAAAGCTTCTATAGTAGGTATTATAGATGATAGTGAGGACACTACCTTTTTTTCGAATAGATCCATTAGACTACACTTTGTTATGGAAATGGCTAAGATTATTGCTTCTTCTATAATATATTCCATTGACTTTGATAGTAAATAAAAGGGAGCCTTCCGCTCCCAAGTAAGGCTGTCTAAAAGGCAGCCTAATTAACAGTATAATGTATACTAAATTATGTTCTATAAGAAATCACTAATAATTTAAAACTAAAATTTTAAATTTTTATATAAATCTATGAATTTTAATCTAATAATGCAATTTCATTATCTGATAAGTCTCCATCTAACTTATCTATATATCCTAAAACCTTTCCTGTTCCTTCTGCAACAGCTTCTATAGAATTATTAGCTACTTCAACACTAACTCCTGTTTCATGTTCAATTAGCTTATCTAATCCATTAAGTAATGAACCTCCACCAGTCATTAATATACCTTTTTCTATTATATCTGAAGCAAGCTCAGGTGGTGTTTTTTCCAATACCGTTTTAACACTTTCAACTATTAGCGTTACAGATTCCTTTAAAGCTTCATTAATTTCTTTAGAGCTTATAACTACGTCATCTGGAAGCCCTGTAATTAGGTTTCTTCCTCTTACATTGCTAGTTGCATCTATTGAACCTTTAAAAGCTGATCCTATACTTATTTTTAATTCTTCTGCCGTCTTCTCACCAATTAATATTTTATACTTATTTCTCACAAACCTAATTATAGCATCATCAAAAGTATCTCCTGCTACTTTTATAGATGATCTAACAACAACTCCACCTAAAGATATTACAGCAATATCAGTAGTTCCTCCACCAATATCAATTACCATTGAACCATTTGGTTTAGTTATATCTAAACCAGCTCCAATAGCAGCTGCTAAAGGTTCTTCTATTAGATGAACTTTCTTTGCTCCAGAGTTTCTAGCTGCATCTATAACAGCTCTTTTTTCAACTTCTGTTGCTTGTGATGGAACACATACCATTACCTTAGGAGCTTTTATTTTACTTTTGCCATATGCTTTTCTAATAAATGCCTTTAACATCTTCTCAGTAATATCATAGTCAGAAATAACACCATCTTTTAGTGGCCTAACAGCTACTATATTACCTGGTGTTCTTCCTATCATTTTTCTGGCATCTTCTCCAACAGCTAGTACCTTATTTGTATTTTTGTTTATCGCTACTACTGAAGGCTCTTTTAATATAACTCCCTTACCTTCTGAATAAACTAATACTGTTGCTGTACCTAAGTCTATTCCTAAATCGCCCCTATTTCTCAAAAACCACATTCCGTTCACTCCTAATCTTTAAAACGCTAATAATAAATATTTAAAATGATTATTTTACAATATTTGCCCTATTTCTTATTATATATGGAATATGGTTATCCTTCAATATATTT
>JAHAIU010000025.1 GCA_018372555.1 Clostridium sp. | reverse complement strand
TTCTTTAAGAAAAGAAATAAAAATTTAATAAAAGTTACCACTTATATATATTTATATGAGTAAATACTAGTGCTATAATTAATTATATTTATTAAGGAGGATTGCTTATGAAAATAGCTGCCATATCAGATATACACGGAAATATTTACGCACTAATGAAGGTTTTAGAGGATATAGATGATGAAAGAGTTGATTTAGTAGTTTGTCTTGGAGACTTAGTTGGATATGGTCCTCATCCAAATGAAGTAGTAGCACTAATTAAAAGAAGAGAAATACCTTGCATAAGAGGTAATTACGACGCTTCTGTAGTAGATGGAGCTTTCACCTTTATAAGAGACACTTCAATTAACTCCTTTGCATTGCCTTGGGCATCTGAAGAAGTTCGTGCTTCAAATAAATATTACTTATCAGAATTACCAACAGAACTAAACTATGATATTAACGGAGTAAAGATTAAGTTTACTCATGGAAGTCCTAATAGAATAAATGAATATCTCTTTGAAGATAGTAATGAGACTAAAAAAGTTATGGAAAACTTAGAAGAGGATATTTTAGTATGTGCTCATACTCATATTCCATCATATAAGAAATTTGATAATAAAACATTTATAAACGTAGGAAGTGTAGGTAAACCAAAAATAGGTAGACCTAATGCTACTTACTGTATAATAAATATAAATGAAGATAAAAATATAGATGTAAAGTTTAAAGAAATTGAGTATGAATATAAGAGAATAGTTAAAGATGCACAAATGTTAAACTTCCCATCTCAATTAGTTGCATCTTACGAAAGTGGAACTGAATAATAAATAAGTATATATAATAGTACTATAAATTTTAAAATTATTTTTAATATACTTCTTTTCTAAGCTTAATTGTTTATAACTAACTTTAATAATAAATATCTTCAATAAAAGTTGCAAAGCTTAGTAAATTGATGTAAAATCTTAATAAACTGTATATATTATTACTGTGAAGAGAAGAGTAGCTATTTGAATGTAGTCTTAGCGAATGAGGGATGGTGTAAGCCTCGTACGAAGCCTTTAGTGAAGAACATCTCTGAGTTTCTAACCGAAAGGGTGATTAATTTTATATCACTTAAGTAGACTTAGACGGATTCAAGCCGTTATTTACTTGAATGACATTATATGTGTCTAATGAGTGGCTATTTATAGCAATTTGGGTGGTACCGCGAATATCCTTTCGTCCCTTATTTTGGGGATGAGAGGTTTTTTTATACACTTTTTTAATTAGTAAAAAAAATCTGAAGCCATATTACCTTTAGAATTTTTTATAAATATTTTAACTAGGAGGAAAAAAATGAGTAAAGTAATCTATGTAAAATCTCTTTATAGAAATCAAGAAGAATACTTATCTAAAGAAGTAACAATCTCTGGATGGATAAGAACATTAAGAGCATCTAATGCTTTTGGATTTATTGAAGTAAATGATGGTACTTTCTTTAAGAATATTCAAGTTGTTTTTGATAACAAAATTGAAAACTTTAAAGAAGTTTCTAAATTACCTATCAGTTCATCAATAACTGTTGTAGGAACTTTAGTTGCTACTCCTGAAGCTAAGCAACCTTTTGAAATTCAAGCTAAAGAAGTAATAATAGAAGGATTATCTAATTCAGACTATCCTCTTCAAAAGAAGAGACATAGCTTTGAGTATTTAAGAACTATAGCTCACTTAAGACCAAGAAGTAATGCTTTTTCAGCTGTATTTAGAGTTCGTTCAGTAGCTGCTTATGCAATCCACAAGTTCTTCCAAGAAAGAGGATTTGTATATACTCACACACCAATTTTAACTGGAAGTGATGCTGAAGGTGCTGGTGAAATGTTTAGAGTAACTACTTTAGATATGAACAATGTACCAAAAACTGAAGATGGCGCTGTTAACTTTAAGGAAGATTTCTTCGGTAAAGAAACTAACCTTACTGTATCAGGACAATTAAATGGTGAATGTTACGCATTAGCATTTAGAAACATCTATACTTTTGGACCTACTTTTAGAGCAGAAAACTCAAACACAGCTAGACACGCTGCTGAGTTCTGGATGATAGAGCCTGAAATTGCTTTTGCTGACTTACAAGACGATATGGAATTAGCTGAAGATATGCTTAAATATGTTTTAGAATATGTTTTAGCTGAATGTCCAGAAGAAATGGCGTTCTTTAACCAATTTATTGATAAAGGTATCTTAGATAGATTAAACCATGTTGTTTCATCTGACTTTGGTAAAGTAACTTACACTGAAGCAGTTGAAATCTTAAAGAAAGCTGATAAGAAGTTTGAATACTCAGTAGAATGGGGAATCGACTTACAAACAGAACATGAAAGATATCTTACTGAAGACCACTTTAAGAAACCAGTTTTTGTAACTGATTATCCAAAGGATATAAAAGCTTTCTATATGAGATTAAACGATGATGGAAAGACAGTTGCTGCAACTGACCTTTTAGTTCCAGGAATCGGAGAACTTATTGGAGGAAGCCAAAGAGAAGAAAGAATCGATGTATTAACTAAGAGAATGTCTGAATTGGGTCTTAAAGAAGAAGACTACTGGTGGTATTTAGAACTTAGAAAATATGGAGAAACTAAGCACGCTGGATTTGGATTAGGCTTTGAAAGACTTATCATGTATATTACAGGTATGTCAAACATTAGAGACGTAATCCCATTCCCAAGAACTACAGGACAATCTGATTTCTAATTAAATTAGATATATCTGACAATGCCTTAGTTTAAAATAAAAGATAAAGAAGCACTTATATAATTCTACTAGACTTATATAAGTGCTTGTTTTTAAAAACTCCTTAGAAGTTTTTTCATTAATTTTTCATTGTGCGTCAGCACCTTTAAAACTCATAATCAATACATTGTCTATTAGTTAAATTAGCACGTATAAACCTTCCTACTTTTACATGTTCATCATGAACTTGATAGTAATCTAATTCTTCCATAGTTTCAAATTCACTTATTAAAATAACATCAGCAGTACAAGATTTTATAGGATCTATAATTACTTCTATAAATTTTATTCCTTCTATTTTATCCTTTAACGCTTCTAAGTCTTCCTTTACTTTTTTAGCATTATTATAATTCTCTTCCCTTAATAAATCTTCCCTATAATTCCAAGATACAATATGTCTAATCATATTATCTCCTCCTATATATATTTCTAATATTATTATACATTAACTTGAAATATTTTCTATATATACATATCCAAGAAGAAACCTTAAAGATAATATAATTAATTAGTATTTTTACTATGCTTTAGGTCTTATAACTTCAAGTAGTTTAAATTTTTTATCTTCATACTCAAACTTAAAAATGATGCAATTGGGAAATTCCTTTTTAAGCTCCTCTGCAGGATCTTGCCATGCTTTTAAAAAGTTAAAGCACGATCCACCATGAGATACTGCTAATACAACTTTATGATCTTCTTTTTCCATTATTTCTGTACAAGTCTCAACCATTCTATCTCTTACAGCATTTGAAGACTCACCACCATTATAATAAAGCTCTAATTGCAAAGAAAACTCCACCATATTGTGATGGATCTCACTTAAAACTTTAAAAATAAAGCTGCTACATTTCTGTAACAGCCTTATTTTAAACACAATTTTTTGGGGAATCTATATTAATTTACTTATTAGCTATTTTGCCTTTGTTTTCTCTTAAGATCTTTATAAAAAGAATATCCTAATGCTGATATAATACCTATGACTGATCCAGCTGAAAAAGTTAATATAATATTATCAACAAAAAATCCTAATAATATCCCTATTCCAGCTCCTAGAGCTATTCCTTTTGCTAAGTAATCATAATCCTCATCTGATAAAATTAACTTTTCCAAAACTATAACACCCCTTTTATACTTTATACACTATATTATAATAGGCACTTCTTAAATAATTCTTAACGAAAACTTAAGGTATGATTAAATATATTTATATTATATATCATCTGCTATAACTTGTAAAGGGTTATTTAATACTTTATTATTTATTTCTAAAACTTTTTATAAGTTTTAGAAAACCTTTTGTCTAAAATTCATTAACTTTTAAATTATAATTCACTAAAAAAATGCAAAATAAAAAACTCTTTAAAAGAGTTTTTACAATACTTATTCTTAGTAATTTTTAATAAATTATATACTACATAATTCATTTTTAGGTATTATTTAAGGGTTGTCTTAGACAACCCTTACCTGGTGGCTCGACCAGGAATCGAACCAGGGACACGAGGATTTTCAGTCCTCTGCTCTACCGACTGAGCTATCGAGCCTTAATGATATATATTTTAATAAATTTTTCACAAATTGTCAATGTTTAATAATACTATTTTTAAAAATAGTTATTTTTATATTTATTAATAAATATAATACACTATAGTACTACTTGGAGTTATTTATGAAGTATTTTATATTTATCTTATTAATCTCAGCTTTATTATTTACCTACTATTACTATAATAAAAAAATTGAACTATTAAGAAAACAATTAATGATTTCTCGAAGAAAATCTTATAATAATTATAATAGTAGTAAAAAGATAAATTCTGAAAAAGTTATAATTAAATTTTCAATCCCTACTTATAAATCCTGTTCTATAAAACCGAATACTAATTTATACTTATCTCCCCTTAACTCTTCAATAGTTCTAAGAACTACTGTTTCTTCTATTGAAGCTGGAGTTTTAGATTGTGCTGATTGCTATAACGAAACTTGGTTTTATGTAAACTTACCTAATAGTGATGATATTAATTGTAGGGGATGGATTAATTCAAAGGATATCTCTATATTTTATAGTAATAGTTCTTCTGTATCAAAGAATTAAAAATAAGGCTGCCTTTAATTTAGCAGCCTTATTTTCAATTTACTATAACCATGAGTCCTACATAAAATACTATTGCTAGTATAAATGGAATATTGATTACTCTTTCTTTTTTAACAAGTTTATTTTCATTATTAAATTCAACCACTTCTTCTAAGCCACTTGTTAATTCTCTCCTTTTATTTATCTTATCTAACCAATAAATTATTAAGAAAACAAAAATAGAAAATATTATAGCTATAATTCCGTAAAATATAAATAAAAATAACTTCTCTGATGAACTTATATTCTTAAGTGTAGTTTCTGCAGTTTCATTTGCTATAGGTAATACATTTTTTATTAATTCTGTTATCTTTAACATAGTAACTGATGTACCATTAATTATAAAATGCATTATCATAGAAGAATAAATACTATTTGTAATTCTTACTACTAAAGCGAAAATAAATCCTAATGCTGCTGTATATAAAAATTGCTGAGGATCTAAATGTAAGATTCCGAAAAATAGCCCTGTAATAGCTGCTGCAACATATCTATTTTTATTATTATATCCTGATAAGATTATTCCTCTTAGTGTAATTTCCTCTGATATAGTTGGTAATAATGCCATTACTGCTAATAATAGTGGATATGGAGCTGAAACAATACTGCCCATAAATTCTCCAGCATTATTATTAAAGAAAAATACTGTAATAAGAGAAAAAAAAGTCATAACTGGTTGTACCACAAATCCTAATAATATAACTAGTAGTGTATCTTGCCAATGTAACTTATTTAACCTTAATGTTTTCTTTGCTGGTTCCTTACTTATTAGTAAAAATATTATAGCTGGTATTATTAATATAATAAGATGATTCAAAAATAATATTAATTTAGGATCTGATATTCCTAACATTCTATATAATAATATTAGAAAACTCGGCCCTAAAGCTTGCGCTACTAATATAAATAAAAAATACAAACTAGATCTTAATACCTTACTCATATTTTCTCCTTTCACTTAATTAAGTAAATTAATCTAAAATTTATAATAATCACATTTTACTGTATAAAATACATTGATACTGTACATAATTATAAATGAAGCGAGAAAGTTTCCACAGTTAATCGCCTCTCCCCCATTTTATTTATATAAAGAAATAATCCCCTTATTTGTAAAGAGTTAAGGGGATTATTTCTTTTTAATAATTCCTTATTAATTCTTTTCTTAATATATTTAAGGCATTCATAGTTGCCTTCCTTCTAACAGCTTCTCTATTTCCTGATAGATTTAATTTTTCTACTATAGTTTTTCCTTTAATAAATACTCCAACATAAACTAATCCTACTGGCTTCTCTTCTGTTCCTCCACCTGGACCTGCAATACCTGTAGTGGCTATTCCTATATCTGTATTAGCTTCTCTAGCTATACCCTCAGCCATTTCTTTTGCTGTTTCTTCACTAACTGCACCATACTTATTTAAAGTTTCTTCCTTTACTCCAAGCCTTCTTACCTTAGCGTCATTTGAGTAAGTTACTGCCCCTTCCATAAATACTTCTGATATACCAGGATAAGAAACTAATGATGAAGCAATCAATCCACCAGTACATGATTCTGCTGTAGCTATTGTCAGCTTCTTTTCACATATTAACTTAGCCACAACCAAATCTAAGGATTCTTCTCCTTCTCCATAAATATATTCACCTAGAATTGATTTTATTTCTTCACATTTTGGTCCTATTAATACTTCACATTTTTCTTCGCAATCTTCCTTAGCTGTTACTCTTAATGTTACTTCATAATCCTTAGCATATGGTGCTACTGTAGGATTAGTACTATTTTGAATAATATCATTAATCCTCTTTGCCATTATGCTTTCACCAATTCCAAATATCCTTAATGTTCTAGATTTAATTACCTTACCAGTTAGCTTTTCAAGATACTTAACAACATGACTACTAAACATTGCCTTCATTTCTTTTGGAGGCCCTGGAAGTATTATTAAAATTTTATTATCTTCTTCTATAATAACTCCTGGTGCTGTTCCATTATCATTATGTAGAACTATTGCACCCTCTGGAATATATGCTTGATTTTTATTAGCTTCTAGAACTTCTTCATCTTTTATATTTAAGTATCTTCCTATCCACTCTAAAGATTCTTCATGTAAATACATTTCTTTATTAAAGTATTTAGCAGCAAGCTCCTTAGTTAAATCATCTTGTGTAGGTCCAAGACCTCCTGTAGTAATAATTATATCGCATCTATCAAAAGCTTCTTTAAAGCCTTGTAATATTCTATCTTCATTATCGCCAATAACACATTGATGATATACATCAATCCCTAAAGTTGCAAGTTCCTTTGCTAAAAATTGTGCATTTGTATTTACTATATCCCCTAATAATAATTCAGTTCCTATTGATATTAATTCTGCTTTCATTATAATCACCTTCCGTTAGTAATATACTATATTTTACCATAAATATTTGCATTATAAAAATTTTTTATATATCTTTAACAAAATTAAGGGCTGTCACAAAGACAGCCCAATTAATAATTAATTATTTTACTATTCCTGCTTATTGGCATTTATACAGTACTTTCCACTATCATCAACACCTTCGTGTATAATGGAAAACTTACTATCTTTAAGCATAGATGTAATTATATTTATATTATCTTCTTTGGCGTTATCTAAAGTTATTGTGAAATTATCTCTTTTATCTACAACTCCCATATAGTCAAAGATATTACTATATTCACTAAGCCCAAGCTCACCATTTATATCCATCCTATAGTCTGGCATAGCAATCCTCCTAGCTTTTCATTTGTATTTGAATAGTATATAAAATTATAATAACGTATATTATTAAGTGAAACATTTATACTTATTTATTTTTTCATACTATTCTTCTATTTATTCACAATAATCTAAGTTAATTTTTTACAATACCTTCTATAATCTTCTTAGCCTCAAGTTCTGGAACTTCTTCATATCTTTCAATCTCACTTGTAAAGCTTCCTCTTGCTTGAGTCATTGATCTTAAATCCGTTGAATACTTAAACATTTCTGAAAGAGGTACTTCAGCATTAACTTTTTGAATATTTCCTTCTTGATCCATTCCTAATACTCTTCCTCTTCTCTTATTTATATCTCCTATAATATCTCCCATATATTCATCTGGAACTAAAATTTCCACCTTCAAAATAGGCTCTAATAATATAGGTTTTGCTTGTTCTAATCCCTTCTTATAAGCAATGGAAGTAGCAAGCTTAAATGCCATTTCTGAAGAGTCTACTGGGTGATATGAGCCATCATGTAAAGTAGCTCTTAACCCTACTACAGGATATCCTGCTAAAACACCTTTATCCATACATTCTCTTAAACCTTTTTCAACAGCAGGTATATAGTTTCTAGGAACAACTCCACCTACTACATTATCTACAAACTCTAAATCACTTTCTCCATCTCTTCTAGGTTCAAACTTAATCTTTACATCACCATATTGTCCATGACCACCAGATTGCTTTTTATGTTTTCCTTGCACATCTGCTATTCCCTTAATTGTTTCCCTATAAGGTATCTTTGGAAGTCTTAATATAACTTCTGCTCCAAATTTATTTTTAAGTTTACTCGCTATAACTTCTAAATGAGTTTCTCCTACTCCAGATATTATCGTCTCTGCATTTTCTGTATCTCTATTTACAGAGAATGTAGGATCTTCTTCTAATAACTTTTGTAGTGCAGATGATATTTTATCTTCATCCCCCTTAGCCTTTGGCAGTACTGCCATAGATATATTAGGCCTTGGGAAGTTCATCTTATCAAAAATCACTTTATTGTTGATATCACACAGTGTATCTCCAGTTTCAGTATATTGAAGCTTTGCAACTGCAGCTATATCTCCAGCTACTACTTCCTTAGTAGGTATTTGACTCTTTCCCTTCATAAAGAAAATATTAGATAGCTTTTCAGTTTTATCTTTATTAGCATTTACTACGGTAATTTCATTAGATAGTTTTCCAGTAACAACCCTAAATAAAGACATCTTACCTACAAATGGATCTGCTATAGTTTTAAATACTAAAGCTGAAAACGGCTTATTTTCATCAAGGCCTATGAAAACCTCTTCATTTCTCTTAACATCAAGTGCCTTTTGTGGAATTGAATATTTAGGTGATGGGAAGCATTCTACTACATCTTCAAGGAAACACCTCATACCTATTACCTTAGAAGCACTACCACACATTACAGGTGCAATATCCCCACTAGCCGATCCCTCTATTAATCCATTATAAATTTCTTCATCACTTAATTCGCCTTCGCTAAAGTATTTATCTAGAAGCTCTTCATTGGTCTCTGCTACTGCTTCCATTATCATCCTCTTACATTCATCTATCTTTTCTAATAATTCTTCCGGAACATCAATTTCTCTTATTTCATTAGTCTTTTCATCATGTATTCTTGCTTTTTTAGATATTACATTTATTACACCCTTGAAGTTATCCTCACTTCCTATAGGATATTGTATTGGAACTACACTTATTCCAAACTTTTCTTTTAACTGAGACAAGGTTTTATCGTAGCTGGAGTTTTCTCTATCTAATTTATTAATAAAGAATGATCTTGGTAATTTTATTTTATTACAATAATCCCAAGCCTTTTCTGTTCCAACTTTAACTCCTGAAACTCCTGAAACTAATATAGTTGCAATATCAACTGCCCTCATTCCCTGAATCATTTCCCCTGAAAAATCAAAGTATCCAGGTATATCTACTAAATTAATTTTAGTTTCATTAAATTCTATTGGAGCTATAGCTGCTGAAAGAGAAATCTTCCTTTTCTTTTCCTCTGGGTCAAAGTCTGTAACTGTTGTTCCATCTTCTACTTTACCTAGCCTATCTGTATTTCCAGTATGAAATAACAAAGCTTCTATTAAAGATGTCTTTCCTGATCCTCCATGTCCTATTAAACCAATATTCCTTAAATTTTTTATAGTGTAATTTTTCATATTACCTCATAATACTTTTGCAAATATTATGATTTCACCTGCCTTTCTTTAATATCTAATTAGCTTTTGAAACTATTTTTACTTATGCTTTAATACATATATATGTTTCAATAAATAATCTGCATTTTTTGCATTTATAGAATCTTAAGTAAAAAATATTTTTGAAATAAATCACATCAATTGAAAGCATATATATTTTTATTTTGTATATAAGTTGAATATACAATTTCATTTTAGAGATATTTTTCATATGAAATATAAATTAATAACTATAAAAACTCCACTACAACTTATATATTATTTAATAATTAAAAGTCATCTGTGCATAGAACATCTTTAGTAATCTTTTTTATAAGCTATAAGATAATTATAGAATAACATATATTTTTTGTATTTTCCAGAATATTCAGTCTATTTATTTAATAATTAGTATCTTAAATTTAATATCATTAAAATCTTCTATATTATCTATAAATATTAGAAAGATAGATAAAAAAGACTATATAAGTTGCAATAAAAATTTTTCATTTTATTAAACTAGTAAATATGTGAAATATTTCAGTTAGGTAATCATACAATTAACTTATATATAAATTTAAAAAAACATGCTTTCACTTAATGAAGATAGTTATCTACAATAATGCAAAGAAAGAGTTGTCTTAAAGACAACCCTTTCTTGCAATTAATAATTAACAATTATTTATGTAATTCTTATAGAATTACTAAATTTATATTAAAAAAACTCCTACGAAGTTTTATCCTACATTATACATTCTTCTTTGTGTGTAACACTCTTAATTAATCCTTTCTTGCGTTTCAGCATCAAAGAAATGTAATGCATCAACATCTAATCCAAAGTTATGTGTTTCACCCATTTCATATTTATAATGACCTGGTACAGTAATATTAAGGTCTTTTCCGCTCTTAATCTTTACAAATAAAGTTTTCTCTTTACCTAATACTTCGATAACATCAATTATACCTTCAAAGGATTCCTCAGTTTTACCACTTAAAAATCTTTCAGAACGAATTCCAAGGAAGACATCTTTTCCATCATAATTTTTTAGGGCCTTTTTATCTACTTCATTAGGTGTAACCTTTATTATCCCATCTTCAGAGATAAACTTACCATCCTTCATTTTTCCTCTTATCATGTTTATAGTTGGAGATCCAATAAATCTTGCTACAAACATATTTTGAGGTCTTTCATAAAACTCTGTTGGTTTACCTACTTGTTGAATCTTTCCATCATTCATAAGTATAATCTTTGTTGCCATTGTCATTGCTTCAACTTGGTCATGAGTTACGTAAATTGTTGTAGTCTCCATTTGTTTATGAATTCTAACAAGCTCTATTCTCATATGCTCACGAAGCTTAGCATCTAAGTTAGATAGAGGTTCATCCATTAAGAATACCTTTGGTTTTCTAACAATAGCTCTTCCTAATGCAACTCTCTGTCTTTGCCCACCAGATATATCAGATGGCTTAGACTGTAAATATTGTTCTATTTGTAAAAGTCTCGCTGCTTCTGTTACACGTTCATTTATTATATTTTTTCTTTCTTTTCTCATGCTTAAAGAAAATGCCATATTATCATAAACTGTCATATGTGGATATAGAGCGTAACTTTGAAATACCATAGCTATATCTCTATCCTTAGATGCTAATTTATTAACTCTCTTATCATCAAAGATCAAGTCTCCTTCTGTAATTGAGTTTAAACCAGCTATCATACGTAATAATGTTGTTTTACCACAACCTGAAGGTCCTAATATAACACAAAAATCTTTATCATCTATTTCAAGGTTAATATTTCTTAAAGTAAATTCTTCTCTGCTTTCATATTTCTTTCCTATATTCTTTAATGTTACTTTCATAATCTACACTCTCCTATCCTTTAGTTGCACCATTAGAAAGACCTGATACCAATTGTTTTTGTAGTGCTAAGAATAATATTACAATTGGAATTGCTGTTAGTAGACCACCTGCTGCAAAGGCTGGTTCGTTTATTGTTCTTACGTCATTAACTAAAGTAAATAATCCAGCAGCTAAAGTATAGTCCTCTGGTGAAGTCAATAATACTTTTGGCAGTAAGAAATCCATAAATGGTCCTATAAATGACCATAATGCAATTATTGCAAGCATTGGTCTTGCTATTGGCATTATTATAAGCCTATATATTTGCATTCCTGAACATCCATCAATTTTAGCTGCATCATCTAACTCTGTTGAAATTGAATCTAAGTAGCCTTTAAGTAAAAAGGTGTTACTTGCTATCCCTCCACCAGCATATATTAGAATTAGCATCATTTGACGACTGAAAACTGGAATTACATCACTTACAATTGAGTGCATTGTAAAATATGCTGTTATCCCTGCAAATGTTGGTATAGTTTGAATTAACATTATTGCCATAAGAGACATCTTCTTACCTTTAAATCTATATCTTGAATAAGCATAACCAGTAAATGATATTACTATAACTGTTAAAATAGCTGTAGCTATTCCTATATATAATGTATTTGCCATCCATTTTAAATACAAAGTATCATTAAACAAATGCCTAAAATGCTCTAAACTAAATTCAAATCCATCATTTAGAATTAAATATTTCCCTTGGACACCATTAAAAGAAGATATAATAATTTGTGAGATAGGAACTATAATTAGTAATGCCCATATTATTAAGATTACGTAAGTTATCCCAATCCCTACTTTTCCCATCATTGTTAAAGGTGGCTTGTCTGATAAATATAAATCATTTTTCTTTTTCTTATTAAAAATGCTCATTACTACTTCTCCTTCCTAAATGCATCAGTATTTCTATATCCAATATAAGAAACTATCATAAGAGCAATAGAAATTAAAATAGTTATTGCAGCTCCTAATGCTTGGTATTGATTTTCCATTGTTAACTTATAAATATAAGATATAAGAATATCTGTTTCTCCAGCTAGGTTACCATATGAAACTGGATTAAATGGTCCTCCAGAGTTAAATAAATATATATTAGAGAAGTTATTAAAGTTAAATGTATATTGTCCTACTAGTAATGGAGCTGTTTGGAATAATACTAGAGGAATTGTTATCTTAGTTAACTTTCTAAGGGAACTCGCTCCATCTATGTCTGCTGCCTCATATAATTCTTTATTTATAGATTGTAGTACTCCTGTTGCTAATAAGAATATATATGAACTTCCAAGCCATCCTTGAATGCAAATTAGTACTACTTTTGTTACAAAAGGATCATTTTTTATCTGGAATCCAGGCCCAAATACTCCTCTTAATAATTCAGTTAAAGCTCCATTTGGAGATGATAAAATACTAAAGAACATTATAGTAATAAATGCTGGAACTGCCCATGGTAGTAAATAAATTGATCTAAAGAATGTTTTTCCTTTTATTCTTTCATTATTAAGTAATAGTGCTAATGCAAATCCAAGGAATATTCCTAAGGAAGTTGCTCCTATTGTCCATATGATTGTCCAACCTAATATCTTCCAAAATATTGATCCTGCCATTCCTTGTCCTAATAAAATCATCTTATAATTTCTTAGTACATCCCATCCAAATTTAGCTTGGTTTTGTGGATCCATTCCTGTAAATGATAAAAGGATTGTTGTTGCCACTGGAACAAAAACTATAAACACTATAATTATTAATGCTGGAAGTGATACTAAATATGGTAAGCCATCTTCTGATAAGCTTTGCTTAGTTTCATACCAAACCCTATATCTTACCCCTTTAATTGTATCTTTTTCTACTTTATTAGCATCTTTAAAGGATAAAATCATAAGAATCAATGCAATTGTTAAGAAAACTACTGCCACTATACCTTCAACCATAAAGATTATAGATCTATCTAATCTTCCTGCATCTTTTGCTAAAGTAATAAGCCCCGCAATACCGTTACCTCTATAGTTACCAAAACCTAAAGCATATGGAATTGCAATTACATATATATATATTGTTGCTAAGAACATTATAATCGCTTTTGTGTACTGTTTATTCAACAGTTGACCAAGTCCAGGGAATAAAAATGTTATATATGATGCTATTGGAACAGTCTTTTCCACTTCTACTGGTACTACTCTTCTAATATCTGATACATTAATATTCACAGTTTTAATTTTTTGATTTAGAATCCTACTTAACTCATGGTTCTTATTTTTTACTATTTCTGTGTAATAATTCTTTTTTGATTCAAAGGATTTAACTAAGATTCTTTCCTTAGTTACTCTTTTTAATCTTTTAATAGATTCATCTTTTGCCTTATCAGAAATAAGCCCTTCGCTAGTTCTAGATTTAACAGTTTTTATATTATCTTTTAATAGTTGCTTTTCCTGAATCTTAAAGGCTTCAAATTCTTCATTAAAGGCCTTTTCTTCTTCTGGAGATATTTTTTCTAAAGCCTTTTTAGCTTCATCTAATTCTCTCTTGCTTTCCTTTGCAAATTCAATTACTGGCGGAATTTGATCTATTTCTATTTTACATTGTTTATAAATAAGTTCTGCATCATAAGTTAATTCAACATATGATTTATAAAATTTTTCTTTTTCATAAGCCTTAAATAATCTAACTTCTAGATCATCGACCTTCTTAATAGAAGTCCCATTAGTAATTTTAAGTGATTTTGATTTTTCTTCTAATTCCTTTAAAAGTGACTTTTCCCTTTCTTTAAAGTCATTTAACTTTTTTATATAACTATTATTATTTTTATTTTTCTTTATTTCTTGTAACTCTGCATTAAGCTTAGCTTTTTCTTCTTTACTTGATTCTTTAATTCTTTCTTGCAAGGTAGCTACTTCTTTTAAATATAAATTTTTTCTTTCATATTCTCTATCCAAATTATCATATAAATACCTACTTAATATTTTCAATACCGCTTCCCCCTTTAACCTTGCTGTATTTTGCTTCTAATTTTAATATTATTCTCATTATTAATTTCCTTCCATAAATACATTAAAGTAACCAATATACCTAAGTAGCAAATTCCACTAATAATAAGGAAAAGTGAAAAATATGCCTCTCCAATTAATGTAAGGGTAAATAAACCAATTATTAAAATAGTCCATATAAGTATAAATAGTTTATTAACCTTAAGTTTTATAAAAGCAAAGTATGTATTTAGACTTAATGCCACTGGGGTTATAATTCTAATGAAAAAAACAGATAAAATCGTAGTAAGATAAAGTGAGTAACTTTCATCCATGCTTTGACTTCTATCTATATTCAAGTTAGGATTGTTAAGCCAGCTTTCAAATAATCCTATATCCTTTGCCTTTGCAAAGGCTTCTAATGAAAATGACATAATAATCACTGCACATAATCCTACAATTAAATAAAATATTCTTTTTTTCATGATAGTTGTCTCTCTCATCTGTTTCCTCCTTAATTAATAGAAAAGGAGAACAAATGTCTCCTTTTCAATTTTTCTTTCTATTAATAGCTTCCCATCATAGCTTCGAAAGATGCTTGTACTTGTTTGTAAGCTTCTTCAGCATTTGCAGGTTTTTGTCCTGACCATGATAATAAAGCATTTTGCCACGTATCCCAAACCTTACCATATTCAATGAATAATGGTCTGTTTACTGCACCTTCATATGAAGCATAAGTAGCTTTAATTACTTTTTCATTCATTCCGCCAATTCCATCATAAGCAGAAGCTTCAACATTTTCTAAAATCTTACCAGTTGAATTAAATAAATCTTTTGCATAAGTAGGGTTAACTACTTCCATAATAAAGCTTTCTGCTAAAGCCATTTGATCTGCATCTTCTTCAACTCTTGCATTAATACCAAGGCCCCATCCGCCTTTCCATTGGTTAAGAGGTTTACCATTTACAGTAATTTGTGATAGTGGAACTACTTCTAAGTTATCAGCACCTACTTTATCTTGTAATCCAGTAGTTGCCCATGGTCCATCTATTCTAATAGCAGCACCATTAGCAGCTGAGAATTGTGCATCTAAATAACCTGAAACTGCATCCTTGTCCCAAAGGTCAGTATTGTTTTCATAATGAGGTTTCCAGTAGTTATATAAAGCTTCAAATAAGCCCTTTTGCTCTGCTGATAAATCTGCCCATGCTTTAGTACCATCTGTTGTTAATGTACCATCATCAGCTTTATCTAAGAATTCAAAATTAGCTGAATTAGCAAATGCTACTCCAAACCAAGCATCATGAGCTGATACTAACATCTTTCCAAAGTCAAGGCTTGTAAATTCTATATCCTTGCTTGTATCTATATTGGCTGCTGCTGCATTTTCTTTATTAACATATGCTATTAATGTTTCAATATTATATGGGAAAGCTAGGTAATCATCACCAACTTTAAAGTTTCCACCTAAGCCTCCATCAAAATCTTTAAATCCTCCAACTTTTTCTGCCATTGCCTTAGCATCTATAGGAGCTAACACATTGTTATTTGCTAGTCCATATAATCTATCTGCTGGAAGTGCAAATACATCTGCTATATCTGGATTTGTTGCATCAGTCTTATCAAGAGCATCTAAATGCTCAAATGATCCAACTTCATTAAAGTTTATAGTTGCTTTTGGATATTCCTTTAATACTCTTTCTTTTACTTGGTTATAATAAGGTACCCATTCTTTTTCTACTTGAACTGTAATTGTAGCTTCGTTGTCAGCAGGTGTTGCTTCCCCTGTATCTTTATCTCCATTACTACCACATGCAACTAGGCTCATTGACATAATACCTAATAAAACTGTTGATAAAAGTTTTTTTCTCTTCATAATTCTAACTCCTCCATAACATAATTTAAGTTATATATTAATTTTAATAACTTTCTTTTAATACTATAATTTCCAAATCTCTTCTGCATACTCTTTAATTGTTCTATCTGAACTAAAAAATCCTGCATTTACTGAGTTTATAAAGCATTTTTTTGCAAATTCATACTCATTTTGGTAATCATTATTTAATTTTATTCTAGCATTAAAATACCTTTCTAGGTCATTTAAAATGAAATAATGATCTGCCTTATGCCAATGAGTACCCTTTAGCAATGCATAATATAACTCTTTAAAAGTTCCTTCTATTAATTTTTCTTCTACTGTTTCTATTTCTTCTTTTTCTATATTTTCATCTGTTGCTTCTTCTACTCCATCTTTTACTTCAGTTACTTCTTCCTCTTCATATCCATCACTGAATGTTCCATCTACTAAGGTATCGATTACTCTCTTTATATGCTTATCCTTATTGTAAATTTCAACTGGATCATAACTATCTTTAATTCTTAAAACTTCTTCTTCAGTTGCACCAAAGATATAATTATTTTCCTCTCCAGCTTCTCTTACTATCTCAATATTAGCTCCATCGTATGTTCCTAAAGTTACTGCTCCATTAAGCATAAACTTCATATTACCTGTTCCAGATGCTTCAGTCCCAGCTGTAGAAATTTGTTCAGATACGTTTGCTCCTGGTATAAGCTTTTCTGCATATGAAACATTGTAATTTTGTACGAACACAACCTTTAACTTATCTTGAACATCTTTATCATTATTAATTAAGTCTGCTATTTCATTTATAAATTTAATTATTGCCTTTGCTCTAGCATATCCTGGAGCTGCTTTTCCTCCAAATATAAATGCTGTTGGAGTAAAATCTTTTAATTCTCCATCCTTTAACCTAAAGTAGATATCTAAAATTGATAAAGCATTCATAAACTGTCTCTTATACTCATGAAGTCTCTTTATTTGAACATCTAATATAAAATGTTCTTCTAGTTTTATTCCTTCATGTTTATAAATATAATCAATTAGTTCTCTTTTCTTATTCTTCTTTATTTGAATAAATTCATCTATAATATCTTTATTCTCAGAATACTTTTCTAATTCCTTAAGCTTTGATAAATCCTTTAAAAAACTCTTATCTCCAAGTAACCTACTATAAAGTTCTGTCAATTCCTTATTACAACTTGCTAGCCATCTTCTTTGAGTAATCCCATTAGTTTTATTTTGGAACTTATCTGGATAAATTTCATACCATTCTTTTAAAGTATCCTTTTTTAATATTTCACTATGAATCTCTGCTACACCATTTATATACTTACCTATATAAGTAGCTAATCTAGCCATATGAACTTGATTATCCTTAATAACCTCATACTTATCTAAATCTTCTTTTTTCACCTTTAAATCAGTAAGCTCTTCAATTAGCTTTTCATTTATTTTTTCAATTACTTCATATACTTCTGGTACTAAATCCTTTACTAAATTAACATCCCATTTTTCTAAGGCTTCTGCCATAACTGTATGGTTAGTATAATTGAAAATTTCTTTAGCCATATTAAATGCATCATCAAATTCTACATTGTTTTCTAAAGTCATCAATCTAATAAACTCTGGAATTGCTATAACTGGATGAGTATCATTTAATTGAATAGTATTTAAGCTGACTAATTTACTAAAATCTTTTCCATGAAGCTCTTTGTACTTTCTTATAAGATCTTGTAATGATGCACTAGAGAAGAAGTATTGTTGTCTAAATCTTAATATTTTACCTTCATAAGTATTATCATTTGGATAAAGACCAGCTGAGATATTTTCAGCAATTGTCTTATTCCTAATTGCTTCATCATATTTACAATTATTAAATAGATCAAAGTCAAAATCCTCTATTGCTTCACTTTGCCATAATCTTAATGTTCCAATATTATCATTTTCATATCCTATAATTGGCATATCATATGGCACAGCTAAAACTTCTATATCTTTAAACCTAATTTTAATTGAATCTTCAAATCTTCTAAGACTCCATTCGTCACCAAAGCTAGTCCAATTATCTGCATATTCCTTTTGGAATCCCTCTTCTATTTTCTGTTTGAAAAGACCATATTTATATCTAATACCATACCCTTTTAGAGGAACATTAACACTTGCTGCACTATCTAAGAAACAAGCTGCAAGTCTTCCAAGTCCACCATTTCCTAATGCCATATCCTCAATTTCTTCGAATTTATTAATATCAAACCCTAATTGATTCAAGGCCTCTTTTACTTCATCATATATCCCCATGCATATTAAGTTATTTTGAACTGCTCTTCCCATTAAAAATTCTGCTGATAAAAAGTATGCATGACGATTAGTATTAAATCTATTTTCTGATTCATGCCAAGCCTTAGAAATTTCTGTAATTGCTATCTTTGCAACTACATTATGAACTTCTTGTACTGAAGCTCTATCTACTTCCTTATCATAATCCCTAAGAAGACCTTCTTTTATTTTTTTCATTAAACTGTTTATTTGCATTTAAACTACTCCTTCATATTCCTTCTATATAATGTGCTCAGGCTTTTAAGTTTATTTGCTAATTCATCAGTAAGATAATTTTTATCCATCCTCCATCTCCAATTTAACCCGATGGTGGATGGAATATTTATTCTACCTTCTGAGCCTATATCTAATATATCTTGTATCTGAATTATTGCAGTTTCCGCTGTACTTGCTATAGCAGTTTTAACTAAAGCCCAAGCATCATCTTCATTCTTCATTCCTGTATAAGCCATACAAAACTCTTTTTCTGATTCACTTAAGCTTTCAATCCATCCCTTAATAGTATCATTGTCATGAGTACCAGTATAAACTACTGTATTCTTATTATAATTATGTGGTAAATACTCACTATCGCCTTTAGGATCAAAGGCAAATTGTAAAACTTTCATACTAGGAAATCCACAATAATTAAGTAATCGTTTAACATCCTCTGTTATATATCCTAAATCCTCTGCAATTACATTTATATCTCCAAGTTCTTTTTTTATTGCATCAAATAATTCTATACCTGGTCCCACTTCCCATCTTCCATTAGCTGCTGTTTCATCCTCATAAGGTATTGACCAATATCCGGCAAACCCCCTAAAATGATCTATTCTTACTATATCGAATAAACCTAATGATGATTTTACTCTCTCAATCCACCAGTTGAATTGTTCTTCTTTATGTGCCTTCCAATTATATATTGGGTTCCCCCATAATTGGCCTGTTTCAGAAAATGCATCTGGTGGGCATCCTGCAACCTTAGTAGGAATTAAATCTTTATCTAACATAAATAACTTTGGGTTAGACCATACATCAGAACTATCTTCTGCAACATATATCGGAATATCTCCTATTATTTCAATCCCTTTCTCTTTAGCATAACTTCTTAAGCTATTCCATTGCTCATAGAATTTAAATTGCATAAACATTTGAAATTCTATCTCATCCTTTAAAAGAGTTGAGTATTTAATAAGAGCTTCTTGTTCTCTTCTTCTTATATCCTCATTCCAGCTAGTCCATGTTTTACCGCCATTATAATCCTTTAAAGCCATAAATAAAGTATAATCATAAATCCAAAACTTATTAGATTCCTTAAACTCTTCATATTCTTTATTATTCTTATTAAACCTATTAAATGCTATTTTTAAAACTTTATATCTACTTAGATATATTTTCCCATAATCAATGTATCTATTGTCTTTGCCAAAATCTATTGAATCTATCTCTTCTTGCTTTAATAATCCATCTTTAGTTAATAAGTCTAAATCAATAAAGTAAGGATTACCTGCAAATGTTGAAAATGATTGATATGGAGAATCCCCATAACTAGTAGGCCCAAGGGGTAATATCTGCCAATAGCTTTGATTTGCTTTTTCTAAAAAATCTATAAAGTTATATGCCTCTACTCCAAATGTCCCTATTCCATAATTTGAAGGTAAAGAAAATATTGGAAATATAATACCACTCTTTCTCATACTACAACCTCTATCATTACTCAGTATTGTTTAATTAAATTTTATTTAAGTATCTTTTCGAAAAGTATTAACTTGTATCTAAAGTATAGCATTCTAAAATTTGTAAGGTCAACAAGATTAAGGCTTTTTAGGTATGTAAAACTAAGGGCTATAAAGGTTCTTTAAGCATTGGTTTTTGTCCTAAGATTTTTCACTTTTTAGTGTTTTACCCTACTTATATTTGAAAAATCTGCCTTAAAGCATTGATATATCTAGATTCCTTTAACTACTAAAATTACTATAAAATTTCTCAATTTACTCTTTTCAAAGTATGCAATCTTGACTTTATATTAGCCTCTTTGATACACTCTAGGAAAATTTAAGAATTATTTACAGATATTTAAGGCAAATTACATTCTATATTTCTCACATAATAAAATAAAGAAGGTGTTTATATGAAATTCATTTATGGAAAAAATGATTTTAAGGATTTTAAAAGTGGTAATTCATATTGCTATTTATTAACTAATGGGCTAGGTGGATACTCAAGTACTACTATTATTAACTCCCTTACAAGAAATGACCACGCACTTTTTGTAGCAAGTATAACTGCACCAAATATAAGAAAAACCTTAATTAGTAAAATAGAAGAAATACTTCATATCGGGAATAAAGAAGTATATTTAAGCTCTCAAGAATATGTTTCTTATACTAAAAATAAAGAAGGTTTTCAAAACTTAAGTAGTTTCACACAGGAGTATTTGCCTACTTGGACATACTTCTTTGATGGTATCGAAGTTAAAAAGACTATTGTAATGGAACATGGTAAAAATACATTAGGAATTAAGTACGAAATAGAAAATAGAACCGAATATAATGTGTCCCTTGAGGTAATTCCAATATTGCAATTCTGTGATAGAGGAAGTATTTTAAGCACTTCTAAGACCTATAAAATTATTGATAATATAATTTCTACTGATGATATTACTATGTATGTACATTCAAACTATTCAAGAAAATCACAAAAAGAATTAGAGTTTATTAATGATTATTATTTTGATTATGATGCTTGTGATGGAAGATATTCAGTAGGATCTGGATCTACTCTTATTTCATATTTCTATGATTCCTATAAAGAATCAAGAGAATCATATGAGCTAATCTTTACTTTAGAGGAATTCTGTGAAGATGTCCAAACTATTATAAATAATGAAATTACTAGGCAAAAGGATTTAATAGATAAATCAGGCTTTGAAAATGAAATTGCTAAGACCTTAGTTAGGGCTAGTGACCAATTTATAAGTCATAGGGAATCTACTAATTCAAAAACAATTATGGCTGGATATCCATGGTTTGGAGACTGGGGTAGAGATACAATGTTTTCTCTTTTAGGATGTTGCATTAGCACAAAGAGATATGAAGATGCTAAGGATATTTTTAGAACCTTTATTAAATACTTAGATAAAGGTTTAATGCCAAATCTTTTCCCTGAAGGTGAAAATGATCCACTATACAATACTGTAGATGCATCGCTTTTATTTATCTATGCCTTATACGAATACTATATATCAAGTAGTGATTTAGATTTTATTCGTGATGAAGGATATTCAGCAGTTTTAGATATAATTAAGTGGTACAAAGAAGGAACAGACTTTGCAATTTATATGGATGAAGATTCTTTAATTCATGCTGGTGAAGGTTATGAGCAAGTTACTTGGATGGATGTTAGATATGAAAATATTTTACCTACTGCAAGGCATGGTAAACCTGTAGAAATAAATGCGTTTTGGTACAACGCATTAAAAGTAGCAGAGTTCTTTGGAAACAAATTCAATAAAGATATCTTAGAATTTTCTACATTAAGTGAAAAAGTAAAGGAATCTTTTAATAATAAGTTTTGGAATGAAAAAGAAAACTGCCTTAAAGACGTAGTCTCTGGTAATCCTTATGATTATCAAATAAGATCAAATCAAATATGGGCTGTAATGGTACCTTTTTCTCCATTATCAAAAGAAAAAGCAAAAGCTATTGTAGATAAAGTTTATAAAGTTCTATATACACCTTATGGACTAAGAACCCTAAGTAAATATGATAAAGAATTTGTACCTGAATATAGTGGTAGCCACTTTAAACGAGATATGTCCTACCATCAAGGTACTGTATGGCCTTTCCCCCTTGGAGGATATTATCTTTCATACTTAAAAGTAAATGATTATTCTAAAAAGTCAAAAGACAAAGTGTTAGAACAACTTGAAGTCTTTGAAGCTTGCCTAAGAGAAGGATGTGTAGGACAAATAGCCGAAATTTATGACGGCTTAAATCCCACAAAATCTAATGGCTGCTTTGCTCAAGGATGGAGCGTTGGAGAAATCCTTAGAGTCTACGAAGCAATTTTGTCATAAATTGTGTAGGAGTTTTTAATCTTGTAGATGCAAGCCTACTAAAGGAAGAAATTCAGACGAGTTGAATTTCAACTATTGTTTTTGTGACAATTGAAAATAATAAAGTACCATGCCAAGAATTTTGGTAAAACTAAGGCTAGTTCAGACAAAACAACAACTCTAAGGACTATCAGATTTTTTATAAGTTCATCTTTA
>JAHAIU010000368.1 GCA_018372555.1 Clostridium sp. | reverse complement strand
TTGTATTATACATATTTATTGTGTTATTTGTCTATACCTTATTTTCAATAAGACTTTTGATATTATAAACAGCACAGGTAACTCTATTAATGGTCCAATTATTAGTGCTAAAGCAATTAGAGGTTTATCTGGAAAAGTAGCAACAGCTATAGCTAATGCAATAGGAGAGTTTCTAGCTAATGTAGTTAAATTTAAAGATACACTATCTTCATAACTTAAATTTAACTTCCTTCCTATAAACCTACCCACTACAAAATTAATAAAGAAAAATAGTAATATAGGAATTAATAGTATAAGTAATGCATTTAAATTGCTTAAAAGTACCTTCCCCTGTGAGGCAAACATAGCTATTATTGCTATATTTAAGAAATACCCTTGATAATCACAAGCCTTACTCATTAGTTTATCACTAAGTTCATTACTTTTTACCTTTCTCATAATAATAAATCTACATATTATCGCAGATAATAGTGGTATTATTAAACTATAAATAACTCCTTTAATTAAGCTAATAGCATCTATTTCAATACTTGTCCCACCAAATATAAATATATATAGTGGTAATAATATTAATTGGAGTATTAAATTAAGTGGTAATATAGAAGAACTTAATGCTACATTCCCCTTAGCTATTCCTGTAAAAATTAAATACCAATCCGTGCAAGGTGTAACCATTAGCATTACAAACCCAATTAATAACTCAGGTTCATTCTTTAAAAACAGTCTTCCTAATATAAATATTACTATTGGAGTCCATATAAAATTAATAGTAATCGACGTTATAGTAAACTTTAAATTCTTAAAAGACTTCCCTATTTCTTTTATAGGTGTTTGTATAAATACTAAAAATAACATTATCATAAGTGCTGGCATTATTAAGTATTCTGAATATATACTAATAACATCTATTTGACCTATTAATATTCCTAAGCTCACCATACCAAGTATTATAAAACTTTGTAACTTGTTTATATTTTCCATTAAATTCATCCTTTTCATTTATGTAGTGATAATAATTTTCAATAAATAGTATATCACAATAAACCTCTCATTTATAATGAATTTAAGATTTATGAATATCATTCTTCTACATCTTGTAATAATGATAAAAATATGCAAGAAAAAAAGTGCCTAATTCAATAAATAGTAGCACTTTTCTATGTTTAATATTATATTATTCAACTATATATGCACTTACAATTTCACCATAATAAGCTATATGATAATCTCTATTTGAGCCATGGAATGATCCTTCAACATCTTGAGGATAATATCTAGTTCTGTCTTCTTCTAAAATCTGATTTTTATCTTGTTTTTGTTTATATATAACCTTACATTCAAGAGTAAGTGGAAGCTCTTTAATAGCTGGTACTGAAATTTTATTAGGTGATTCAAGAGTTAAATTTAATTCTTTTATTTTATCAACTAAATGACCAGACTTTGTCCCACAAATTCCTAATATCTTCTTGTTAAAATCCCCTACTGGTATATTAATCGTAAACTCTGGATTCTTTTCTAACTGATGTTTTGTAAATCTATTTTCTCGCACAAATACTGTAAATATAGGCTTCCCCCACTCTATTCCTAATGTGCCCCAAGATATAGTCATAGAATTAACTTTATCATCTGCTTTCGTAGTTAATAAAACTCCATTCTTTAAAGCCTTCATTATAACATTAGCATAATCAAATACTTCTATTTCTTTTTTCATTATATCTCCTCCTAGGTTCTTTCTTATCTCTATGATAAATTAAAATATATTTACTCGCAAGTACGTACTTTTTTGTTAGATACTATCTAAAAGAAAAGTAAAGTTCAATAATTATAAAATTAATTTTTATAAAATAGCTTCGTTTATAGACTTATTACTTTCATCTGAATTTATCTATAATATTATTATACATAATGTAAAACCAAATTCCAATATTATACAATTAATTGCATTTAAATCCATATAATAATTAAATCCATATCACTATAAATATCATTGAATGTATTTCATATAAATATAAAAAACTAGGCCAAGCCTAGTTTTCTCCTTAATTCTTAATTTATAATTATAAAAAGCTGCCTTTAAGCAGCTCTTTATACTATACGCCTTTTCTAAACATATTCTTCATATTGAACTTAAAGTTTTCGAAGATACCACCTAGTTTAATATCTCTATCTGAATATAATAGAACTTCTCCTATCTTATCTTCTCCAGAGTAAACTTCACATTTCCCTACGATATCTCCTGCTTTATATTCCTTCTTTAATTCATCAATAACAATCTTCTTTTCTATTTCTTTATTTTCTCCCTTAGGCACTACAGCTACTAAA
>JAHAIU010000367.1 GCA_018372555.1 Clostridium sp. | reverse complement strand
AACTCCCCAGTCCGCTTGAGTTTCAACATTTATTTTAATACCTAAGTTTCCACTAATTTGTTGAGCCATCCATTCAGCTCTTTGTTTTTGTAATTCTGAACTACCTTGATTTAAGTAAGTTAACTCATATTTACTTAAATCATCTGTTTGAAGTCCTAATTCCTTTAATCCTTCTTTAAATAACTCTTGAAGTTTTTCTTTGTTATTTACATATGTTTTAGCATCAGCAACTAAAGGTCCTTCTACTTTATCTCTATATTTCTCATCACCAGAATTTATAGCAGTTGGAACTATTCCATAAGCAGATTCGAATCTACCAACTAAGTCCTTGGTATAAACATCTCTATCAATTGATAACCCAATAGCTTTTCTTATTTTTGCATTCTTTAATATTCCATCAGCTGATTTACTAGTTTGGTTAAAATATAAGTAGAATGATCCTGGATCTTCTCCAGTAAGCTTTTGGAATTCTCCTGCATCAGCTCTTTCAGTCCATTTTTCAATGTAATCTGTTTGAGCTCCTGATATATCTAATTCTTGTGATTCAAATAATTGAGCTTGAGTAGCAAACTCTTTAATATCAGTCATGTTAATCTTTTCAAGATATACATTTTCTGCATCCCAGTAAGTATCATTTTTCACTAATACCATTGAGTTACCATTGTCCCAACTCTCTATCTTAAAAGGTCCATTATATACTGTATCTGTAATTTCACTTGCATATTTATCACCTAATTTTTCAATAACATCTAATCTAATTGGGTGGAATACTGTATAAGATACCTTAGATACAAAGTATGGTAGTGGATGCTTTAACTTAAATTCTAAAGTATAATCATCAACAGCCTTTACTCCTACTGCATCTAATGATCCTTTACCTGTATTATATTCTTCTGCCCCTACTATATCATATGCTAAAAATGAATAAGCAAAACCATTATCTGGATTTAATATTCTATGGAAAGAATCAACATAATGTTGTGCTACTACTGGCTCTCCATCTGACCAATCCATCTTCCTTAATTTAAATGTCCATGTTAAACCATCTTTTGATGTTTCCCAACTTTCTGCCCCAGCTGCAACTATCTTGTCACTTTCTCCATCATTCTCTATTCTTACTAAACCTTCTTGTACTGCGTTAAGAATAGATGAACTTTGGTTATCAGTAGTATCGTTAGCATCTAAAGTTGCTACCTTAAAGTAAATAGTATTTAATACTTGCTCACTATCCTTTTCCGTACCACTTCCTGATGAGTCTCCAGGATTATTGCTTCCACAGCCTACAAGTAGCATCATGCAACTTACGCCAGCTGCTAGTAAAGAAATTAACTTTTTTTTCATTACTTTTCCCCCTTTTTATATTTTTAACTTATATTATTTAATATTAATAATAATCTAATAAAACTTTATCAAAGATCTCCTTTTTGATATTTTTCTATTGTTTTCTATTATTTTCATAGCAAAATATTGTATATTTTGTTTGTACATTTATTGTTAAATAATATTCTTAAATATAATTTATGAATATTATTTAATTTATCGCTAGAAATTTTAAACTTAAATTAATAATTAAGTCAAACTACTATTTAACAATAACCAAATTTATCCTTTTTGTTATACATATGATACCTTAGCAGTAATTTATTGTCAATAAGTTTTTTTCTAATTCTTCAATTTTTTATATATTATATTGCTATATAGTAATATAAATTCCTAATATACCTCAAATTTAATAATAAAGGTAAAATTTTTATTTACTTTTGTTAAATTTTTATTTATCAGATTTAATTTATTTAACCTTCCTTTTATTATGAAAATAATAAAAAAGAGCCTTATATGAAACTATCTAAATTTCATATGAGACTCTTTTCTATAAATTTCTATAATTCTTTTTTAGAACTATTTTTCAAAGTTTGAAACTTTTTTATGTGTAAACAAATTTATTGTTTCTTATTTCATTGCTTCTTCAATAGCAACTGCAACAGCAACTGTAGCACCTACCATTGGGTTGTTACCCATTCCAATTAATCCCATCATTTCTACGTGAGCTGGAACTGAAGATGATCCTGCAAATTGTGCATCTGAGTGCATTCTTCCCATAGTATCTGTCATACCATAAGAAGCTGGACCTGCTGCCATGTTATCTGGGTGAAGAGTTCTTCCTGTACCACCACCTGATGCTACTGAGAAGTATTTCTTTCCTTGATCAACACATTCTTTCTTATATGTTCCTGCAACTGGATGTTGGAATCTAGTTGGGTTAGTTGAGTTACCAGTAATAGATACGTCAACTCCTTCGTGATGCATTATAGCAACACCTTCTCTAACATC
>JAHAIU010000366.1 GCA_018372555.1 Clostridium sp. | reverse complement strand
GATATGGAATTCTATACAAAAATATATAAGTCTATATAAAAATATAGCGAAATATTAACTTTAATTAGTTACATAAAATTAAAGAGGTTAATATTTCGCTATATTACTTATTGTTATCCTTTGTTTCTTATTCTTTTCTTTTGTTCAATTCTTTTGTAGTTCACAATTTTTTCAAGGGTAAATTTATTTAATGGGCTCTCGCACAAACAACCCAAATTAAGAATTATTGATGTAATTCCTAAAAAATTACTAAAATTAATTACTTTTTAAAACTCTCAGAAGAGTTTTTCATTAATTTTTCATTCTTAATTCTTAATTTTCTATTGTGCGACAGCACCTTAAGGGCTTTTTAATAATTTTAGAATTCAGCTCTTTCTACAGCTTCTATCTTTTCTATAACATTTTTAAATTGTGGTAAATGTTCTTTGTTAGCAACTAACATTTCATTTAATAACTTTCTACCTCTTACATCATCCGCTACTAATGGATTAGTTACCATTGCTAATAATGCAGTGTTATAATCTCCTGTGTAAGCTGCTTCAGCTGCTAATCTTTCAAATGATTTAATTTGACCAACTAATCCTTGAGCAAATACTGGTAAATCAGTAACAGTTTCTACTGGAACTGGACCATTCTTCCCAATATAACAACTTACTTCAACTGCTGACTCATCTTCAAATTGTTTTAAGGTTCCATTATTTCTTGTATTTACTGCAATTATAGTATTTTTATCATTATAAATACCGTTGATTACATTACAAGCCACATCCGAATAGTGTGCTCCACCACGCTTAGATAATTCTTCTGGTTTCTCTTTTAAATCAACGTCTTTGTACATTTCAAATAATTTCTTTTCAACTTCCATTACTACTTCAGCTCTAGTTCTGCCCTTCTTGAATTCTTCTAACTCATCATTAAGCATATCCTTAGTCTTATAGTAATATCTGTGATATGGACAAGGTACTATTCCAAATGCTCTTATTGTAGCAACATCCCAATCTAAGTCTTTTATATTTGCCATTGTTTGACTCTTAGTATCTGGTGCAGTTAATCTATCAATAATTTCTGCTGTAACATCTTTTCCATCATTATATATTCTTTCTGCATAAACCATATGGTTTAATCCAGCAAAATCTACTGTTACCTTATCTCTATCTACTCCTAGTATATCTGCAAATGAGAATTGTAATCCTATTGGTACATTACATACTCCAATTACCTTCTTATGAACTCCATATCTTAATAAAGCTTCTGTTACTATTCCTGCTGGGTTTGTAAAGTTAATTAACCAAGCATTTGGACATAGTTCTTGAATATCCTTAGCTATATCTAAGATTACTGGAACTGTTCTTAAAGCTTTAAATAAACCACCAGCTCCATTAGTTTCCTGACCTAAGAATCCATGACTTAAAGGAATTCTTTCATCCTTACATCTAGCCTTTAATAATCCGACTCTTAATTGAGTAGTAACGAAATCTGCATCTTTTAATGCTTCTCTTCTATCTAATGTTAAATGTATATTCATTGGAACTCCTGCTTTTTCAACCATTCTCTTAGCAAGTGCTCCTACTATTTCTAGTTTTTCTTTACCTTCTTCAATATCTACTAACCAATAATCACTTACTGGCATTTCATCGTATCTTTTAATTAATCCTTCTACTAACTCAGGTGTATAACTTGATCCTCCACCTATTGTAACAATCTTTAAAGGTTTCTTTCCCATACAAATGACCCCCTCATTCATTATTTTATTTAACTTATAACTTTATTATACTTACATAAAAGATTAAACAATTTCAAATTTTGAAAATTCAAATTAATTTTTAAATATTATACTTTTAATGTTTTTTTTAAATTTTTCTTCATCTCCATCAAAAATAATAATATTGATATTCATTTCTTTTGCTCTCTCCTTCACAGAAAGCTTTATTGGTTCCTTAGTTGCAACCAATACCTTATAAGAATTATTACCTCCAATCTGTTTACTATAAACTTCTAATTCATTTAAAGTATCTTCATTATATTTATCACTATCTTTGCATGAAATACATATAGGAATAGAGTCCTTTATAGCTATTACATCTACTTCATTTCTTATTATTTTACTTTTATCATTCCATAAAAACATAACTCCACTTTTAACTTCATCTATTTCATTGATTTCCTTTATCATATTATTTGTTGCAATTTCTAGCCATGTTCCACTTTTAAAAATAAAGGATTTTAAATAGTCATTCATAAACTCTACATTTATTTCGTTTCTATCTTCTATATACTGTATTTCTCCCATACTTTTAAGCTTTAACAATATCTTATTTAATAACTTCTTTTCATC
>JAHAIU010000365.1 GCA_018372555.1 Clostridium sp. | reverse complement strand
TTATAAACTCTATTTTATAAAAATAGTACAAGTTTATAAAAAAAGTGCTAATTACATAATTATATTTAGTGAAAAATACAAAAAAATTAATATAATTAACAAAATAAAGTGCTAAAGATGGCATGGATATATATGTTAAAATATTAATTGTAAAGCATTATAAAGTAAATAAAGGGGAGAATGAAAATGAGATTTAAAAAGTTATTATCAATTTTAATGGCATCTACTTTAACTTTAGGATTAGCTGCTTGTGGGAATAAAGATAATGGAGCTTCTTCAGGTGATACAACTACAGGAGGCAATGACAAAATAACAATATGGGCTTGGGATGAGTCCTTTAATATAGTAGCAGCAAATCAAGCTAAGGAGATATATTCAAAGGATAATCCAGATGTTGAAGTTGAGGTTGTAACAATGTCACAAGATGATATTGTAGCAAAACTTAATACAAGTCTTTCTTCAGGATCATATGAAGGTCTTCCTAATGTAGTTTTAATAGAAGATTATAAAATACAAGGATATCTTCAAGCATATCAAGATGAGTTTGCAGATTTATCATCTGTAGCAAAAGCAAGTGATTTTGCTGATTATAAAACAGGAGTAAATGTTGTAGACGGTAAATTATATGGTATTCCTTTTGATAGTGGAGTTGCAGCAACTTTCTATAGAGTTGATTTAATAGAGCAAGCTGGATACACAAAAGAGGACATGCAAGATTTAACTTGGGAAAAGTATATTGAAATAGGTAAAGCTGTTAAAGAAAAGACTGGAGTTGCAATGTGTACTTTAGATCCAAGTGATATAGGCCAAATTAGAATGATGTTACAAAGCTCAGGTGCATGGTATACAGGAAAAAATGGTGAAGTTACTATAGCTGATAATCAAGCTTTAAAAGATGCTATAAAAATATATAAAGATTTAACTGAAGCAGGAATTACAAAGCAAGTTGCTGAATGGGATCAATTCGTAGGTGCTTTCAATAACGGTGAGGTTGCTAGTGTTGTAACTGGATGTTGGATTGCTCCTTCAATTAAGAAAGCTGAAGATCAAAGTGGTAAATGGGCAATAGCTTCATTCCCAAGAATGGAAAGCAACTCAAGTTCTGTAAATGCATCTTCAATTGGTGGTGCTGGTTGGTATGTACTTAAAAATGTTGGAAATACAGAAGCTGCTGTAGACTTTGTTGGTAAAACTTTTGCTTCAAATACAGATTTAATGAATAAATTAGTAGAGTCAATAAACTTAGTAAGTACATTAAATGAAGCTGCAGGTGCTTCAAACTATAATAAAGGTGATGAATATTTTGGTGGACAAGAAGTCTTTAAGGATTTAGCAGAATGGACATCAGAAGTACCTTCAGTAAACTATGGATTACACACTTATGCAATTGAAGATATTATGACAGAAGCTTTGCAAGCAATTCTTCAAGGTGCTGATGTAGATGAGACATTAAAAAATTTCCAAGGACAAATTGAGGCCGCTGTAGCACAATAATAAGCTGTTTTAACTAAGTAACCATTTACTAAGGTCTAGAGTAGTAAATGGTTCTTTATATAAGGAGGAATATATGAAGAGTAATGGAAAAAGTACTAAATTAAATTATAAATTAAATAGAACAGCGTGGCTATTTGTTATACCGAGTATATTCTTAATAGTTACATTTGTATTTTATCCTATGGTGCAAGCCTTTATAACTTCATTACAAGGTGGAATGGGGAATAATTTAAGTTTCGTAGGATTAGATAATTATAAGAGATTATTAACTGATTCAACATTTAGAAAAGCTTTATTCAATACGGTATTATACTTAATTATTCAAGTTCCTATAATGATTATACTTGCGCTTGCAATATCTGCAGTGTTAAATGATAAAAGATTAAAGGCTAGAGGATTTTTTAGGACAGCAATTTTCTTACCTTGTGTTACATCATTAGTAGCTTATTCAATAGTATTTAAAAGTTTATTTGCGACAGATGGTTTTATAAATGCATTTTTAATGAATATAAACTTAATTTCTGAACCAATTTCTTGGATAACACATCCTGTTTGGGCAAAAGTATTAATTATAATTGCTATAACTTGGAGATGGACAGGTTATAATATGGTGTTCTATTTAGCTGGTATGCAATCTATAGATGATTCTATATACGAAGCAGCTGATATAGATGGAGCTAGTGCTTTTGTAAAGTTTAAAACTATTACTCTTCCACTTTTAAAACCAATAATATTATTTACAACTATAAATTCTACTATAGGAACATTACAGTTATTTGATGAAGTTACAAATATAACAGGGGGAGGACCTGCTAACGCAACTGTTACTATATCTCAATATATCTATAA
>JAHAIU010000364.1 GCA_018372555.1 Clostridium sp. | reverse complement strand
TAGAAGGTGCTAATTATGTTAATGACCTTTTATGTGTAAGAGATGATAAAGGAATTATTAAAGCTTTTATGGGAGTACATAATAATAAAATTGAGATGTTATTTGTAAGTGATGATTGCAGGGGGATGGGTATCGGTAAAAAGTTAATAGAATATGCAATAAAGATTTTAAATGTAAATTATATAGATGTAAATGAGCAAAATCTTCAAGCAGTAGGATTTTATAAACATATAGGGTTTGAAGTTTTTGAAAGATCAGACCTTGATGAGCAGGGAAACCATTTCCCAATACTTCATATGAAATTATACTAAGGAGCGATTAAAAATGAAAAAGAAAGTGGCGTTTATATGTGTTCATAATTCTTGCAGATCACAAATAGCAGAGGCATTAGGTAAATTATATGGGAGTGAAGTTTTTGAAAGTTATTCAGCAGGAACAGAAACTAAGCCAGAAATAAACCAAGATGCAGTTAGAATAGTTAAAGATATATACAATATTGATATGAATAAAACTCAAAAATCTAAACTATTAATAGATATACCAGAGGTAGAGATTGCTATAAAAATGGGATGTAATGTTATATGTCCTACAGTATTTGCAGAGCATATAGAGGATTGGGGAATAGAAGATCCAACTGGGAAAAGCGATGATGAGTTTATTAATATAATTAATATTATAGAAGAAAAAATTAAAGATTTAATATATAGAATTAATAATAGAGAACTTTAAAAGTAAAATGGCTGTCTTTAGGACAGTCATTTTATTTAAAAAGGTTGTCCTTTAATCTCAATCTTGTTATTATATATTGGGAAGAAAGTTTATCCGATCGCTAACATTGCTAACACTTCCACCTTTTATAAGTGAGAGCTAAGCACTGCTACGCGCCTGGATTAGTTCTTCTAACTTTCAGATGGAGCACGGGGTATTCCTGTTAAGAAAACTCCACCTGAAGATAAGAATCACTTTATAAAATAGAGGTGGATGATGATAATGGAAATGCCACAAGTAAAACTAAATAATTTTGAAGGACCCTTTGATTTATTACTGCATTTAATTAAAAAGAATGAAATGGATATTTATAATGTAGAAATATATAAAATAACAAATCAGTATTTAAAACATTTAGATGATATGAAGGTAATGGACCTTGAAATAACTTCAGAGTTTATAGTAGTTGCTGCAACCTTAATTGAAATAAAGTCTAAGAAGCTTTTACCTGTAGTTAAAGTAGATGAAGAAAATGAAGAAGATATAGAAAAGCGTCTTATGGAGAGACTTATTGAGTATAGAAAGATAAAGAGTGCTGCAATATTTTTAAGAGATAGGTTTGTAAAATCAGGTGATATATATACAAAGAAGCCTGAAATAATTGAAGATACAAGAAGTGAAAATAAAGATGAAGACATACTTAAGAATACAACTTTATTAGACTTATATAATCTTTATAATAGTTTAATAGAAAATTTTCTTATGAAACAAAATAAAGCAAATGTAATTCAAAGAAAGATATACGTTGATAAATATAAGATAGAAGATAAGATGAATGAGCTTGTTGAGAGAGTAGAAAATGAATCAATAATAAAGTTTAAAGAAATAATTGATAGTAGTGAATGTAAGCTAGAAGCAGTTGTAACTTTCTTAGCACTTTTAGAGCTTATAAAGATAAGAATTGTAAAGGTATATCAAGATGAAAACTTTGATGATATTTTAATTGAAAGGAGAAGGGGAAATGAGTAAATTGGAAATTGGACAATATGAGTTTGAAGAATTATCTAACAAACCAAGAATAAAGTCTGTAATTGAATCCTTACTTTTTGTAAGTGGAGAACCTCTTTCAATAAAAGATATAACTAATGCTTTAGAATCTAATATTAAGGTAGTTAAAGAAGTATTAGATGAGATGGTTTTAGAATACGATAATGACAAAAGAGGCATAAAGCTTATTTCTATAAATGGTGAGTATCAGTTAGTTACTAAGGCTGAAAATGGAGATTATATTCAAAAATTACTAAAGAAGAATAAAAGACAATCATTATCACAAGCTTCTTTAGAAAGCTTAGCAATAATTGCTTATAAACAGCCTATAACAAGAGTTGATATAGATGAAATAAGAGGAGTTAAGTCTGAAAGTGCTATGCAAAGACTTATAGAAAAAGACTTAATTAAAGAAGTTGGACGATTAGAAGTACCAGGAAGACCAATTTTATTTGGAACTACAGAAGAATTCTTAAGACAATTTGGCTTAAGAGAATTAAATGAATTGCCTTCATTAGATATTTATAATGAAGACAATTCAATAATTGAAGAAATGAGTAGTATCGTCGAAGGTAAAGAAGATAAGTAAATAGAATGTGAA
>JAHAIU010000363.1 GCA_018372555.1 Clostridium sp. | reverse complement strand
TTTCATGGTGTTGCAATGAAATATCTTATAAATTATGTATTGGTTTAAAAGGATAGAATTGTTTAAAACTGAAAAAGATACGATAAGGTGTAAAAGATTATTTACTATTTTCAATATTCCTAACATATATAGTTAAACAAATTACAGTGCATCTACCTTTAAGTAAGGGTAAGTAAGTTATATTTAGCAAATCAAACTTATTCTATTTGTCAAGTCAATAATGCCAAATTTAAAAGTATTTTTAAATAGAATAAATTTAAATATTAACAATATTGAATAATATTGTTAATAATGATATCCTTATAAAAGAAAATAGATGTTTATAAATATGGGATTTATCAATACACATATTATGAACATAATCTAAGATACTCTTTAGGAAGGTCATGGTATGCTGTTTAAGAATGAAAAATAAACTTTTGATTTTATTAATTTTATTTGTTATTTTCTCAGCTAATTCATGCAGTATCACATTAGGTGGACAAGACAAGATTGTTGATAAAATCTTAAATCTACCTGTGGATTATTCAATTGAACAAGCTGAAAAAGATGGATTTGTTGTAATAGACTCAGGTTTAAATGAACAAATAAAAGAAATTGACTCTTTTATAGAGAATTTCTATTCAAAAGATAAAAAATTAATAACTATTGATGAGAATTATATAATTAATTTTTATGAAATCTTTGATGCACGTATCATACTTTTTTCATATGATTTAAAAAAACAAAATGTAATACAACAACATAAGGATTTTTTTAGAATTAAAACGGAAAAGTCTGACGATGAAGTAGAAGTATTATTATATCCTATAGATGATTCAAATTTAATTATAGAAGAGGAAAAACATCTTATTTATAGATATAAAATAGTTAAATAAGATCCATTTGTCAATAATCTAAAAGTAGTGACAGTTTTTATAATATGTAAATTTAAAGGTAGCATCTTTTTTTATGCTACCTTTTTAATATTAAGATCTGTCTTAATAAATAACGAACTAAAAGGACCAATGATTAATCGGTCCTTTTTAAATATCTTATTTTCAAAACTATTCTTAAAAATAGAGTTATATTTATAAATGTATAAAGTTTTTTATGCTTTAAAGAATTCTTTACAATAAATTTTTTATATTAGGACTTTGTAACTCTTTTAAATGCTGGGCTGTTGAACGTAATGCGTGAAGAGTAGCTAAAGATTCTGCTCTATCATCACCTCTAATATATAAGGAAAGCTTTAAAGAATCATTTTTTATTAAATCATAGTCTACATGATTTAAGTATATAGCTGGTATATCAGCTTTTTCAGTTATTAAGTTTAGAAGATTTACTGATTTCTCATAAGCACTTTCTTCATCATAATCATTTAGTAAAACCTCAATGTCATCACAACTAAGAACTATTTCATCACATAAATCAGTAAACTTATAGTTTAAGAAAAATAATACTGCTATTAATAGTGAGAAAAGGATAAATGATATGTAGGTATTTTTCATATTCTAGCTTCACCATCCTTATGCAATTGATATATAAACTTGCCATTAGTATCTGTCATGGCAATTACAACATCCTCAATTGAGCTTACATGATGCTTTTTTAATTCTTTCATTATCCAGTCACTATCTTGTTTTGATTTAGTTAATGTATTTTTATTAATTTTTCCATCAAGAACATAAATTACTGGCAATTGAGGTCTTTTTCTGCCTTGGGAGCTATTAGTATTTTGACTTTCACCACCATTTTGACTACTACTTGAATTAATAGAACTATTTGAAGTTAAAAATGACATTTGTCCGTTGTTTTCTAATATTCCAAATTCAATTTCACTTAAATCAAAATATCCAGCTAGTCTTATTTCTTCCATAAGCTCATCTAAATTAATTTGTTGCTTTCTTAAGGCATCAAAACGAATTTTTCCTCTAGAAATTAAGATGCAAGGTTCACCTTCAAGTACTTGCCTAGCTTTTTGGCTTTTTAATTGAATTAAAGAAAGTATAGTTTTGATAAAAAGTAAAGTTATTATTGGAATTATACCTAAAATTAATGGAAGCCTAGTGTCTTGCATAGGAAGAGCAGCTAAGTCAGAAATCATAATTGTTATTACAAATTCATAAGGTTGTAATTCTCCAACTTGTCTTTTACCCATAAGTCTTATGACTAATATAACTAAGGCATATAAAAATATAGTACGTATTAAGACAATAAACATAAAACTAACCACCTCTAAATTATTATTCCATTTAAGTATGGATTTATACTGAAGAAGTTATAGTTTTAAAATGCGAATATAACTGCAAAGATAAATTGACGGCTCGTAAGACAAATGGCTGCAAAAATAAGTTCTAAGGCTCGTAAAACTACTAAG
>JAHAIU010000362.1 GCA_018372555.1 Clostridium sp. | reverse complement strand
ATATTCCCTAAGACATTAATAGTTGATTCCTGAGCATATTCTATAGTTAAATCCGATAAAACTATAACATCTCTTTCTAACTCTTCTAATTCCTCTTTAACTTTATATGCTATCTCATCTAATTCACTAACATCTTTTATTCTACTTGGTCCTAGTCCTAGTAGCTTTCCTTTTATTAATGTTACCACTTCTGAATTACAACAATTATCTTGCATTGACGCTGATATTATCTTAATCAAAATTTTATTTATACTTTTTAGTTTAGTTTCAATTAAAGATTTAATTATAATTCCATCACTAATACCCTTTTTAACTAAGTTATTTGCTTTGATGTATTTAGTATTAGTACTTAAAACCTTAAGATCTTCTTCTAAAATTTTCAAATATTTTATTCTATTAGCTTTAACTAAGTTAGTTCCACCAATCTTAATTGTAGAATCAACAATATTACCTAAAATTTTACTATTTGATTTCGCCTCTATTTCTGAACTAAAGGTCCCACCTTTAACAAGAACACTACCACCAGAAATCACCTTCATTCCTTCATTAACTTTTCCATTAATCTCTACATTACTTGGAAATTTAATATTTCCTGTCGCTATGCTAACATCTTTATTCAATATGTAAATGGGCTCAACTAAGAATGTGCTTTTATAAAATTTAGGTTTTCCATCTATAGTAGAATAAATTAAGTTATCTTTTAACCTTGCTCCATACCCTGTAGAAAAAACTATATTTTTCTTAGCCTTTCCAAAAATGGTTTTAGAAAAAATATTTTTCCCATCAACGCCATTTTCTCCTTTTATAATTTCGGCTATTAATTCATTAGCTTTAACACTAGTAATAGGATTAAAGTTTCTATAGTCAATTTGATCCTGGCTTTCACTATCATAAGATTTTTTTTCATTTAAAAAAAAAATCCTTATTTTATCATCTGTTGGTGGTTTTGCTTTTATACCTTTAGCTATTAAAACTTTTTCAGCTTCTCTATTTTTTGTTATTAATTCTAAAGCTTCTTCATCTATACCAAAGGTTATTCCAGCCCTTAAAAGTTCTTCCTGAATTTCTCTTTTAGTAACTATAGGAGGATATTCCCCATCCTTCTCATCTATATCTAAGGTTAAGTTCTTAGATTCTTTTAAATCCTTAAGAGTATAATTTATACCTTTTAAATAATTTATCGAAATATATCCTTCAGTTTTATCCTCATTATAAGTAAATGAAATTTCTCTTTTAGCTAAAATATTTTCCTCTTTAAATTCTATTTTATCTTCTTCTTTTACAGTCATAGGGCTATTAACTTTCTTTCCATTTATAAACAGACTCCCCTTTGAAGCTGGGCTTACAATTGCATATTCACCTTTGTTAATAGGATTTTTTACAATTATTTCACCTTTTTTAACAGCTATACTGCCATCTTTGCTTTCAATGTCTATCGTCCCCTCACCCATTCTCATTCACTCCTAAAATATTATATCTTTACTATATAATATCATACTTAAATTTCTTTTCGAATAATATTCAATTTATTATAAAATTTGCTAACTATTACTTATTCTTTTTTACATATAACTCTATTTCTCTATCGAATTCTTTTATTAACCTTCTCATAAGTTCATTTTCTACATTTAACTTTATATCATTTACATAAGATATAGGTAAAATCTTAGGTGATGTTCCTGATATAAATGCTGCATCAAAATCTTTAAGATCTTCAAATCTTACATCAATCTCCTCAACATTAATTCCTATAGATTGGGCTACGGAAATAATCTGTCCTCTTGTAATCCCTGGTAAAACCGCTTCAAGAGGTGGTGTAAATAAAGTATTATCTTTTATTAAAAAGATATTTGACTTACTTCCCTCAGTAATAAAACCATTATTATTAACTAAAATTGCTTCAAAAGCATTGGATTTTTTTATTTCCTCTATTACCTTAGACCTAAAGCTAGAATCAACTACTTTAGCATTGGGATTATTTCTTTCTCCATAATAAAGAATTGTTTTAATTCCTGTATTATATAAATCTTCGCTTGGATAACTATGTTTAATAGTAAAAACCTTCATAGTATCTGTTTTTATATCAAAGGTTAATTTAATATTTCCATTAATAATTTCATTTGCTTTAATTAATTTAGTTAAATATTCTTTTATCTTTTCAAATTTATATGAAAATGTTTTATTCATTAATCTAAAGCTATCTTCCATTCTTTTTATATGCCCTTCAAAAAATAATGGCACACCATCTATAACTCTTATAACTTCATAAATAATTCTGCCTTTTTCATCAGTGTCTATTGTATAATTTTCTACAGGTTCTATATGACCATCTTCTAAATAATATTTATTAATTGCCTCCAC
>JAHAIU010000361.1 GCA_018372555.1 Clostridium sp. | reverse complement strand
TATCCTACAATCATTAAATCTTAAGTATAATAGGATAAGACAAGGAATGATAACTCAAGAGATATCAGAAATTGTAGGAGGGGCAGAAGCTCAAAAATAGTGAGGAGGGATTACTGTGCCTGAAAAAGTAGGAAAGGTAGTTCAAGTTATTGGACCTGTAGTTGATATAAAGTTTAAATCAGACGATCTACCAAATATCTATAATGAAATTAGAATAGATATGGGGGAGAAGGTCTTAGTTGTTGAAGTAGAGCAACATATGGGAGATGATATAGTTAGAACTATAGCTATGGAGTCTACAGATGGACTTAAAAGAGGAATGAAGGCAGTTGATATGGGAAGATGTATTTCTGTACCTGTTGGTAGAGAAGTATTAGGAAGAGTATTTAATGTACTTGGTCATCCTATAGATAATGCTGGAGAAGTAGATATAAAAGAAATGTATCCAATTCATAGACCAGCACCAAGCTTTAAAGAACAATCATTAGAACCACAAATGTTTGAAACAGGTATAAAGGTAATAGACCTTTTAGCACCATATCAAAAAGGTGGTAAGATTGGACTATTTGGTGGAGCTGGAGTTGGTAAGACAGTTTTAATACAAGAACTTATTAACAATATAGCAAAAGAACATGGTGGTCTTTCTGTATTCACAGGAGTTGGAGAAAGATCAAGAGAAGGTAATGATCTATATTATGAAATGAAGGAATCTGGAGTTATAGATAAGACTGCATTAGTATTCGGTCAAATGAATGAATCACCAGGGGCTAGAATGAGAGTTTCATTAACAGGTCTTACTATGGCAGAATATTTTAGAGATCAAGGTCAAGATGTATTGCTATTTATAGATAATATATTTAGATTTACTCAAGCTGGTTCTGAAGTATCAGCATTACTTGGAAGAATACCATCAGCAGTTGGTTACCAACCAACACTTGCAACTGAAATGGGTGCCCTTCAAGAAAGAATCACTTCAACAAAGAATGGTTCTATTACTTCTGTTCAAGCAGTTTATGTTCCTGCAGATGACTTAACTGACCCAGCACCAGCTACAACATTTACTCACCTTGATGCAACAACAGTTTTATCAAGAAGTATTACAGAACTTGGAATATATCCAGCAGTTGATCCATTAGAATCAAGCTCAAGAATATTAGATCCAAGAATAGTAGGTAGAGATCATTATGATGTAGCTACTGAAGTTAAGAATATACTGGAAAGATATAAAGAATTACAAGATATAATAGCTATCTTAGGTGTTGATGAATTATCTGATGAAGATAAGAAGGTAGTTGCTAGAGCAAGAAGAGTTCAAAGATTCTTATCTCAACCATTTACTGTAGCTGAACAATTCACAGGAATGCAAGGTAGATATGTTCCAGTAAAGGAAACAGTTAGAGGATTTAAGGAAATACTAGAAGGTAAGTATGATGATTTACCAGAATCTGCTTTCCTTTTCGTTGGAAGCGTAGAAGAAGCTGTAGAAAAAGCTAAGACCTTAAGTTAGGGGATGAAGCTATGGATAATAAATTAAAAATAACTATAGTTACTCCAGGTAGTCAGCCTTTAGTATTCGAAGGCACTGGACTTATTACATCTACAACAGATGGTAGGATAGAGTTTAAATCTAATCATGCTCCTATAATTATAAGCACAGTTCCAGCAACAACTACTATATCAACTGAGAATGGAAATGAAATTTTATTTACATCCTCAGGAATAGTTTATATAAATAATAATGAGTTAAAATTCTGTTGTGATGCAGCAGAAAAATCATTAGATATAGATGAAGCTAGAGCAGTAAGTGCAAAAGAAAGAGCGGAAAAAAGATTAGAACAAGGTAAAGATGTTGATGTAGAAAGAGCTAAGAGAGCTTTAGCTAGAGCAAACGCTAGAATAAACACTATAAGTATAAACGATTAACGTTATAAGATTAAAAGCTACAGGAATAACCCTGTGGCTTTTTTGCATATTTAAATAAATATTCTATGAATACAAATATTTCTGTATAATATAGTTATTGATCATTGCACAAAGAAAGAGAAAGAGTTTAAATATAGGATTAATAAGTATATAGGGGAGGAGATTATTTGCATAGGATATTAATAGTCGAGGATGATATGACTATGGCAGAATTAATGAAAAATCAAATTGAGGCATGGGGAAATGAGGTAAGGTATGTAAGGGATTTTCAAGATATACTTTCTGAGTTTACTGATTTTAATCCACATCTTATTTTATTAGATATTATGCTTCCATTTTATAATTGTTATTACTGGTGTACTGAAATAAGAAAAATATCTAATATACCTATTATATTTATTTCTTCAGCATCAGATAATATGAATATTATAATGGCCATAAATA
>JAHAIU010000024.1 GCA_018372555.1 Clostridium sp. | reverse complement strand
TATTCCTTCTTTTATATATAAACCTCCTGTACCTTGTGGTCCAAGTAATCCCTTATGCCCTGGAAATGCAAGAATATCTATATTATCTTTTTCAACATCTATATTTATGCTTCCAGCGCTTTGAGATGCATCTAAAATAAATATAAGACCATATTTTTTAGATATTTCTCCTATAGTTCTAATGTCCTGAATACTTCCAAGTACATTTGAAGCGTGATTAACTATTATTGCTTTAGTATTTACTTTAATTTCCTCTTTTATATCTAAAGGATTTATAAATCCTCCTTTATCACATTGTACTATTGTTACTTCAACTCCTTGTCTAGACATAGAATTTAAAGGTCTTAATACTGAATTATGTTCAATTGCAGTGCTAATTACGTGATTCCCCTTCCTTAATACTCCTTTAATAGCTATGTTTAAAGCTTCAGTTGCATTGCTAGTAAAAGCAATATTAAATGGATCTTTTATATTGAATAGGCTACTCATTAAATCTCTGCACTCCATTATTTTAAGTGCAGATTTAATTGCCATATCATGGGATCCTCTCCCTGGATTAGCGCAGTAATTTTTCATACAATTTATTACTTCATCATATACCTTTGAAGGCTTTGGAAAAGATGTTGCTGCATTATCTAAATATATCATTTAACCACCTTATTTAAATGCTTTAATATATTATATTAAGTCTATTAAATTTTAGTTCTTATTTTACAATGAACCCTTCTATAAAAATAAATCCCAAGGCAGATAATCCACCTTGGGAGAAACCTCGAGACTTATTTATTATAAATAATTAATTTATCGTTCTAGTATTTACCACTATTTTATCTACATTTTTGACAACTTTGTTTACAAGTTACTACTGCAGATAATGATGAGTTATTAAATGCTGCTCCAACTGTAGCACCAACAATACCAGAAATTGTAGCTACTACTGTATAAGTGCAACAATCTTCATTTTGACAAGAATCACTATCACAAATAGTGAATGATGGATATATTGCTCCAGCAAGTAAAAGTGCTGTTCCTAATAATCCAACTACAGGCCAGGTAGGTCCCACTGGCGTTGGAGTTATTTGGTTGCTACATTGTTTAAATACTTGTAGGCTTATTCCTCCTGTAACTAACGCAACTGTAGAAGTAAATGCACTTGAGAAATCTAATTTAATAACTGGATCACATATACAAGATGTATTTAAAGTTAGTGATGCAATTGTTACATTAGAAGTTCCTACAGTTACAACTGGTAGCTGTACAGTACTAGGACATCCACATTTAATTATAGTTGGGCATTTCTCTTCTTCTTTTTTATAATAATTTTCTCTATATTGATTCGAATATCCCCTTGACATAGAATTCATAAATGAACTCCTCCTTTTATCATAAGTTTTATATTGTTATTTGAAAATTAGTATCTTAAATTAATTTTATTATCTTTATATAGTATATATTATGTAAAAACTTCAAAGATGTTCTTTTAAGACAAGATATTTGTGATATTTTATACTTGCTTTGAAGTTAGAACTTTTACATACTTAAATATCTGTACATAACATTTTTCCAGTTAAATTAATAACTACATTGATTCTTAAATAATCTTTTTACTTATAAAAAAAGAGAGTTATAAATTAAATTTAAACTCTCTTTTTTTGGCTTATACCAAATTAATTTTTATATATCTAAAATTATATTTTCTACTCTTCTAGTATTTATCGTGGTCTTTTTTACATTTATGGCAACTATTTTTACAAGTTGCAACTGCTGATAATGTTGAATTATTAAATGCTGCTCCAAGAGCCAAGCTAGCTATAGCATTAACAGTTGCTACTACTGTATAAGTGCAACATTGATCTCCACAAGTATCTGTATCACATGTTGAGAATGAAGATATAGATGCCTCAAAAACTTCTATACCTGCTAATCCGCCAGACAATGCCCATGCAGTTCCTACTGGTGTTCGCATTTCTTGATTTCTACATTGCTTATATACTCTAAGAGTAATAGATCCAAGTAAGAGAACTCCTATAGGCACAACATAATTTGTTGAAAAATCTAATTTAATAATTGGATCGCAAATACAAGAGGTATCTAAAGTAAGGGATGCAAGTGGTAATTCTACATTTCCTGTTATTCCTTCACTTAATGTTATAGCTGGTATTGGAGTAGAACTAGGACAACTACATTTAATTATTGTTGGGCATTTTTCTTCTTCTTCTCTATAATTATCTTTTTTACAAGGATCATAGTATCTTCTTGACATTGAATTCATAAGTTGAATCCTCCCTTTTATTTATAAAATCATTTATAAGTCATCGATTAATTTAGTATTAATAGTTTTCATCATTTTTAGTTTTATTTATTATTAACTAATTTACCCTTCGTATTTAAAGCTAAATTATCTATCAGTTTCTTCAAACTCTGGGAATAAAGGATCTAAGTTTTGATCTGGATAGAACTTAGGCACTGGTGCCCTTTCAAATCTTTCACATGGATCTTCTTCTGGTTCTTCATCACAAGCTTCTCTTGGAACTGGGCAATAATCATATGCTGGAATTAATAGTTGAACTATAAGCTGACATTTAACAACTATGAAGTATCCGAGTGTTATATCTAATACTTCATTTCCAGCTTCATCTTCAACTATTTGTCCATCTAATGCTTCAGCAACCATTTCAAGCTTTATAATATTAGTATCTTCTTCTCCGCATTCATCTGCTTCAGTACTTGCAGTAATTTGTGCAATTGATTCAGGGCAGTAGAATCTTCCAATAACATCTGTTCTATGGATTTCAAAGAATTCACTTTGAGTAACTCCATTTTCATCAATATAGTCTGAATAGAAAGATATTACATAATTAAGAATTACTTTTTTAAAGTTAGGGTCTCCTTTAACTGGTATCTTATCTACTGCTGATAAGCAAACTGCAAAATCTCTACTACTAAGATATCTCTTAGGATTAACAAGTGGATCACTTCTTAATTCAGCATCTGTAGTAGCAGTATCAGGTCCCTCAGCATAAACTAGGCATCGTTTAATTAAACATTGGTCGAATACCTTAGGAACTTCAACACAAACTAACTCAGAAGGATCCGGTAAACGCCCTTGTTTATTTACAAGGCCTGGGCGTGGCACAAACTTCTTAAAGTTAATGGACATATAATCTCCTTTCTTTAAAACTATAATACTCTAAATTAATTTTTTAATTATAGTACATATTATGTCGGAATATAAAAGAGGTGCTATAAAAATTGCTTGTATTATAAGTTTTTTAAAGATTATTTCGTATAAAAAAATGGAATATATCTTATTCAATTGCCTCCTTAAAGGTGTAATTTAAAATAAAAAAAGAAGTACGTATATAATTCATCTAAAATTATATACGTACTTCTTTTTCAAAACCTATAATGGAGTTTTTCTTTAATTTTTCATTGTGCAACGGCACCTTTTAATAATTTCTATTTATTTAAAGCATCTAATAAATCTTGAAGATTTAATCCATGAACCTTTGCTGCATCTTCAATAGTTTCTGCTTGAGCTGATGGGCATCCGATACAACCCATTCCAAAACTCATTAATATTTGAGGAGCATTTTCCTTCATCTTAACTACTTCTCCAATTGTTATATCCTTAGTAATCATATATACCACCTATCCTTACATTATAAAATTATTTTAAATACTTTGATTTAAGCTCATTTAATATATTTAAGTTTTCATCTTTTACATTACTATTTTCATCTTCAAAAATAATACATTCACTATCAATATTTTTTATAGTTTTTTCTTTAAGCTCTCTTTCAGCAAATTTATAAATAACATTATCTTCTTTATGAATATGTCTATCTAAAAGGTTACAGTATGAAATTGAATTTGCTATAATATCTAATTTTGCTTCATTATTACCTTCTTCATAAGATTTTAATGCTTCCTCTAAATTAGAAACATATAATCTTCCAAGATCATGTTCAACTAGCATTCCATACTTAACTAGCTTTTCAGCAGTTTCACCAATTTCTTCTACCATTCTATTAAAAAGCATGATTTCTTCTTTTTTATGATGATGAGAATCTGCATAATTTCTTATAAATTTTATTACTTTATACAAATCTTCTACATTAACTTTATTTTCTTCTAATATAATTAAAGAAGCTTTTCTAACTACTTTAAGCATTTCTTTTATATTTTTATGTTCTTCCATCATTAATTCAATTGCATTCATGTTATACCCCTACCTTTTCAATAGAAAAGTCGTTATTTCCTAGGAAATTATATTTATATTCCTTATTTAATATACTAACGAAGCTATCAATCCACTTATCTCTTAAATTGTAAAATACTTCAACATCCCCACCAAAGCTTTCCCATATTTCACTATGAACACAAATTCTTCTTTTCCAAACTACTTTATTTTCATCTTGAGATAATACTTCATTTACCCTATCACAAGGCATTCCATCTAAAATATAATCATTCATTGAATTAAATATATCTATAGCATTAAATTCTTTTATTTCCTTGCTTAATACTTCTTTAGCTGCATTTTCACCTTGTTTAATAAATAAATTTTCTAGTTTTGATATATCACTATTTTTTTCTAATATTATAGTAATCCAGCTAGCAACTCTACTTTCAGCTGAAGTTATTCTTTCTTGAAGCCATCCATGAATATTAGAAGTATCTATTATATCTTCAAGGGGTAAATTAGGAGTTTTCTCTCCAAACTTGCTAATAATTTCATTGTTAATAACTTCTATATCCAAGCCTTCTTCTTTAGCTAATGAAATTATATCTTCTTCAAGGTTTTCAAACCAAGTAATTTTATTGAATAGCCAATAATGTATCTTTCCTAAAAATAAACTCATTTCTCTACCTCCATAACTAATCTCTAATGGTAGTTTATCATATGTATGTACAAATATCTGTAACATTAGTTACAGGTGATTTAATTTTTAAATTTTATCTATTAGTTCTAGTCCTAAAGATTTCGCAAACTCTTCACCTAAATGTCTATTTCTTAGATTTTCAGGGGTATGTGCATCTACACCTAGAATTCTTTTAATATTATATTCTTTAGATAATTCCCAAAAATCTTTTATTGGATAGAAATATCTTTCACCTAAGTTATATTCAACTTTTCCTCTATTAAAACCATTTATGTTTATTTCTAAAGGCATATTTAGCCTTTCAGCTGCTTCAAATATTCTTCTAGACGCTTTTATTGCAGCATCATCCCAATTTCTATACTTTACTCCAAATAAATCCGGATGAGCTATATATGAAAAATATCCACTTTCCATTGTTTTTATAACAAAATCAATATATTTTTCTAAAATTTCTTCTGTAATTTCAATATTACCTATATATTCATATTTACCTTTATAAGGGAAAAAATGAACACCAGCTATTAAGTAATCTGCCTTATGCTTATTAAATAATTCTTCATATAACCAACGATATTCTTCAAAATATTCACATTCTATTGCTGATTTTATAGAAATTTCATTACCATATTTTCTTTTTGCTTCTTCTATTTCATAAAAATATTCTTCTAAATTTTCATATCTCATCCTGTTAAAGTTATCTATATTTTTCCCTGGATGTGGCATATGATCAGAAATTCCAATTTCATCATATCCTTCTTCAATTGCTACCTTAATATAATCTTCAATTGTACCATCTGCATGATTACATCTGTAATTATGTGTATGATAATTAGTCTTCATCATTTTCACCTATCCTTATTATCTAATTTAAAACAAAATTTCTACTAATATACATCATATCACATATAAAAGCTATATTCTAATCTAAAAACAGCATGAAAATGTTACCAATAAAATTTTTATATAAAATTCTCTATTCTTCCTTGGACCTTTATTACTCTCTTTGTAATTGCACTATGAAGTATAACTACATTCTCCATTTCACTTAAATAACAATAATCTAGTACCTTAAAAGTAATTTCTTCTTTTCTTTCGTAATTAGTAACGTATACCGTAAATAGAGGTCTATTGCTATTTCTCCCATGAGTAGTTTCAACTATACCTGTACATATTCCTTCACTAGTTGTATATAATCCAAATATAGCTTCAAATAAATATATAACTTCTGGAATCATAAATAATATAAATATATATTTAATGATATCATTATCCATAGAAATAAATATTACTACAAAAACTAAATTAATTAATTTTATCCTTTCAAACCTATCTTTCATATTTACCTTAGAATGGGGGAAAAACCTTATTTTCATTCTCCAAAATATACTACTTTCTTCTATAGAACCTAGATTATCATAATTTCTTCTCCATCTAAGCCTATAATCTGTTAGTTTTATTTCCTGAACTTTTCTTTCATTTATATAAAGTAAGCATAGATTGATAAAAATTAACAACTGAAATCTTAGTAATATAATATCTTTCAATAAAACTACGCTTGCTATTCCATAGATAACAAATAATAATATTATTAATTTGAAAATAAACATTTTTCTTTTTAAGTCAAGTATAACTTCTTCCTTACAGTTAAGATGTATATTTTTAAAAGAAAATATACCTACAATAAAAGTAGAAAACATCATCCATATACTAAATTCATCAAAGTTAATACCCCTTAAAAACTCATTATATATCCCCAATTCAGCAAAAATAATTGATATATTGCTAACTATACCCATAGCAAGTGGAATTATAAAAAATACTCTTAGTTGTTCTAAACCTCTTCTTTCTGATCCCATAACTCCTCCATAAATAATATTTCAAATTTCTTCATAAACTTGTACTATTATATTATAATTGAATTAATTGTATTTATGTAATTATAAGGAGGTATTTATGAAATATATAGATTTAAGAAGTGATACTGTAACAGAACAACCATATTTTATGAAAGAAGCTATGTTTAATGCAGAAGTTGGTGACGATGTTTATGGAGATGATCCAACAGTACATAAATTAGAAGTTTTAGCTGCAACTGTTGTAGGTAAAGAAGCAGCATTATTTGTACCTAGCGGTGCCTTTGGTAATCAATTATCTTTATTTACTCATTGCAAAAGAGGAAGTGAGGTAATAATTGCTGATTCCAACCATATTATTGCTCATGAAGTAGGGGCAAGTTCTGTAATAGCTGGAGTTCAGCTTAGAGCTATAGATTCTCCTAATGGAGTTATAAAAGCTAAAGATATAGAAAAAAGAATTCGTTTTGAAAATGAAGATATTCACTTTCCTTCAACCTCATTAATTTGTATAGAAAATGCTCATTCAAGTGGTAATGTTCTTACTATTTCTGAAATGAAAGAAGTGTATAATGTGGCTAAGAAATATAACTTACCTGTTCACTTAGATGGTGCTAGAATATTTAATGCAGCTACATCATTAAATGTTGATGTTAAAGAACTAACTAAATACTGTGACTCAGTAATGTTTTGTTTATCAAAGGGTTTATGTGCACCAGTTGGCTCAATAGTTGCTGGAAGTAAAGAATTTATAGATAAGGCTAGAAAGAAAAGAAAGCTTTTAGGTGGTGGCTTAAGACAAGCTGGCTATTTGGCAGCTGCTGGAATAGTTGCTTTAGAAAAAATGTCACCTAGATTAAGTGAAGATCACCATAATGCTAAATTACTAGCAGAAGAATTAAATAAAATTCCTGAAGTAGAAGTTGACTTTGAAAATTTAAAGATAAATATGGTATTCTTTAAATTCACATCTACTAATATTGAAACTAAGGCTTTAGTGAAATATTTCTTAGAAAATAATATTAAAATAAATGATATGGAAAATGGAGTAATGAGATTTGTAACTCATTACTGGGTTAAAAAAGAAGATGTATTAACGGTAGTGAATAAATTAAAAGAATTTTTGAATGCTTAGAAAATTAACTAATTAATAATGAAAAAATAGCAAAGTAATTTGCTACGAACTACTAAAAGCAAGAAAAAAGAAACTCAAGGCACGCCTTGGGTTTCTTCTTTAATTCTTTAATTTTTTCATTACTCAGTTCTTAATGCTTCAACTGGATCTTTCTTAGATGCCATCTTAGCTGGTATAGAACCACCTAACATTGTAAGTAAAACACTTATAATTATTAGAATTATAGCATGTACTGGATTTAATACTGCTACTCCTTCTAAATCTGTTACTTTATATAATATAACATTAGTTGGGAAGGTTAATAAATATGCAATTATTATACCTAGAATTCCTGAGCAACTACCAACTATAAAGGTTTCAGCATTAAATACTCTTGTGATATCCTTCTTTCTTGCTCCTAAAGACCTTAAGACACCAATTTCTTTTGTTCTTTCTAGAACAGAAATATAAGTAATTATTCCAACCATTATTAATGAAACAACTAAAGATATTGCAGCAAAGGCTATAAGTACTATAGTTATTGCATCCATTATACTACCTGATAAGGTTGCAAAAGTTTTAGCCATATCATTATATAATATTACATCATCTTTAGATTTATCTTCATTCCATTTATCAAGATAACTTACTACTGCTTCCTTACTTTCAAAATCCTTAGGATATAAAGTTATCATATACGGAATTTCTGTGCCTCCAATAGAAGCTAAAATATTTTCCTTAGTATTTTCAGAATTTCCACCTTGAGTTTCAGCTTTAAAACCTTCTCCTGTAAATACATTATAATCAGCAGCTTCTTGATCTTTTACTACTTCAGAGTTCTTAGCATTATCAATAAAAAATTTACTTAGTTCATCTGAGTAAGCAACTCCTTCTGATAATACTGGAATTTTCACATCTTCTTTTAATCTTAATATTCCTTTTATTTTTAGCGAAATAGCTTTTTCACTATTATAAAGTTCACTCATATCTTTTGGATTTCCAGCTAAAGTATAGAAATTTCCTATTTTTTTATAATAATCATCATTTTGTATAGCTTTAATTTCATATCCGATAATATCATCAAATGATATTTCTTCTTTGCTTGAATCTATTCCTAATGCCTTTAAAATTTCAATATCTACATTATTGTATTCATCAACTACTAGAACTAAATCATTCATTGTTTCTGGATAGCTTCCTGCCAGTAAATCATATGAACTTTCTAAATATCCTGCTTTATCACTTTCTAATGAAATAGGATAAGATGATAATCTTAAATCAGAGGAATTAATTGGTGTAGCCACACTTCCATCAGTTTTTAAAAGGTTCATATTAACTAAACGAGTATATGAAACACCTGATAAGCTATTTGAATCTATCTTTTCAATATAATCTAAATACTCTCCAGTTATTTTATTATTATGAATAAAAGTATTCTCCTTACTATTATATGGATAAATAAAATTATCTTCTGGATATTTAGTGTTATCCTCTTCTTCTTTACCAAGCATTTCTTTTCTCATTTCCTTACTATGTTCCATCATTTCATTTATATCTACTTCAGCAGCTTGCTGAGATATCATAATAGGAAATCCTGATAATGTATCACTCTCAAATATATCTATTTGCTTATCAAAACCATTTGATAAAGATAATATTAGAGCAATACCTATAATACCTATGCTAGATGCAAAGGCTGTTAAAAAAGTTCTCCACTTCTTAGTTCTTATATTCATAGCTGATAACTTTAATGCTGTAAAGAAGCTCATACTAGTTTTTTTGATCTCGTAATTATCACTTTTATCTAACTCATTAATAGGTTTAGAATCTGAAATCACACTTCCATCTCTAAACTCTATAATTCTATCAGCATATTCTTCTGCAAGTTCTGGGTTATGAGTAACCATTATAACTAACTTATCCTTAGCTATATCTTTAATAATTTCCATTATTTGAACACTAGTTTTAGTATCTAAAGCACCTGTTGGTTCATCAGCTAAAATTATATCTGGATCATTAGCTAGAGCTCTTGCTATAGCAACTCTTTGCATTTGTCCACCTGATAACTGATTAGGTTTCTTATGCATATGTTCCTTTAATCCAACTCTTTCTAAAACTTCTTTTGCTTTATTATGTTTTTCAGAAGCTGATACTCCACTTAAGGTCATACCCATTTCAACATTATCTAATATATTAAGATGTCCAATTAAATTATAACTTTGAAAAATAAATCCTATACTATTATTACGATAAGCATCCCAATCAGAATCTTTAAATTCTTTAGTTGACTTACCATTAATAATTAAGTCTCCACTATCATATTTATCTAATCCACCTATAATATTTAAACATGTAGTTTTACCAGAGCCACTAGGCCCTAAAATAGCTACAAATTCACCTTTTCTAAAACTCAAATTAACTTCATTTAATGCAACCTGAGTATAATCCCCAGTTACATAAGACTTTTTAATATTTCTTAGTGATAACATATACTTACTCCCTTTATACTTTATTTACTTATATAAAAATTAAAATACTGCTGATTTCCTTTGATGTAGTTTACTTTAAAATAATTTTCTACTTAAAATTCTATAAGACCACAAGATATTAACTACTTATTACAACATATATTCTATAGTAATTCTTAACCAATATTCCAACATTATACATACTATTATAACCAAGATAAAGATTATTTTCTATTTTTATATGCAAAACATAAAAAGACTGTTATAAAAATAACTATTAAAGCTATTTTTATAACAGTCTAAATTAAACTATTGCTTTATTCTTTTTAATGCAGCTGAATTTAATATTCCCCATGGCTTATTAAAATGAGGTTGGAAGAAGAAATCAGTCATAGCTAATTCTTCAACAGTCATTTTATTTTGAATTACTACTGAAAGGGTATTCATAAACTCAGTCATATCTACTTTAGAGGCAATTTGACCTCCAACTATTCTCCTACTTTCTACTTCATAAACAATCTTTAATTGTACGTCTTCAAAGGTAGGCATAAATTCTGGTCTATTATTTTCATGAATAGTAACACTTTCTACCTTTAAATCAGAAGTACTATGAGCTGCATCTACTGTAAGCCCTGTAGATGCAATACATACATCATAAATTTTAATTCCTGAGGTACCTTGGGTTCCCATATATTTAAGTGTTGGCTTTTCTATATTACTTGCAATTAACATTCCCATTCTTACAGCATTTGTTGCAAGTGGAATATATCTCTTATCATTAGCTGGGTTATATCTTACCATACAACAGTCTCCTGCTGCAAAAACATCTTCCCTACTTGTTCTCATATAATCATCTATGATAATTGCTCCATTTTTCAAGATATCTAGATGCCCTTCAATTAGCTTAGTATTTGGTCTAAAGCCTATACATAATACTACTAAATCTCCTTCATATTGAGATTTATCAGTTATTACTTTAGAAACTTTATTATTATTTCCTTCAAACTTCACTACCTTTTCACCAAGGACTAACTTTATACCTTTGTTAGTAAATTCCTTTTCAGCTATATCAGAAAATTCCTTATCTAAATACTTAGACATAATTCTATCTTCTGCATCTATTAAGGTAACATTCTTACCTAAAACTTGAAAGGCTTCTGCTAGTTCTACACCTATATAACCTGCTCCTATAATAATTACATTTTTTGATGAATCTTTCTTCTCATCTATAATTTTAGCATGATTATAATTTTTACAAAGTAATATATTTTCTAAGTTTATTCCTTCTATATTAGGAATAATAGGCCAAGATCCCAAGGTTAAAATTAACTTATCATAGCTATCTTCAAACTCTTCATTGCTAACTAAGTTTTTTACATTTAATTTTTTATTATCAAAATCTATATTTAAAACTTCATGCTTCATTCTAGTTATAATTCCGCTTTCAGCTAAATTTTCTGGTGAGTTATAAAAAAGCTTTTCTGGCTCCTTTACTACATCACCGACACTTAACGCAATTCCACAAGATAAAAAGGATATATTATCATTTTTTTCGTATACTGTTACTTCTGCATCTGGATGCAATGCTTTTAAATTCACTACAGATGAAGTACCTGCATGAGTACATCCTACAACTACAACTTTCATTTGTATCCTCCTTTAAAAATAAATAATTAATTAAAACCAATACTAGTAATATATTTTGCTAAAAAATTAATATTATTCTGTTTCTTATACATTTTGAATTACAAATAGAAGCATCTTTAAGCCAACTTGCATAACTTCTTCCATATTAAACTCTGAAAAATCATGAGTTGCTCCTTCTAATGTTATTATCTTAGCTTTATTATTTTTGCTTTCTAATTCATTATATAGCTTTTCAGCATTTTCATATGGAACTATTGTATCTTTCCTACTATGAATTATTAATGTCTTTGGTTCATTTTCATCTACATAGTTTATCGGACTATATTTAGATAAAATCTCATCTTTGCTACTTCCTACAGAATTAATTATTTGCTCTAGATCCCAATTAACATTATCCATATCTAATGTAGTTAAATCTGTTGGTCCAAAAAAGTTAATTAAATATTTTACATCAGAAGGATAATCTTTAAGATCATCTTCACCAATAAATTCATTATTATCACTATATGTTGCCATTAATGATAGGTGAGCTCCTGAAGAGGCTCCAAGAATACCTATATTTTCAGTATCAAAATTATATTTTTCTTTATTTTTATAAATCCATCTAATAGTATCTTTTACATCAGAAATTTGCTTATAGAAGTTTTCTTCTCCCCTCATCAACTGATAGCTTGTGCTTATTATAGTAAAACCTTCTTCCCTAAAGGCATCTAATAAAGGTGATATAGCCTCTGGTATATCTTTATTACCATAAACCCAGCTTCCGCCATGAACATAAAGTAAAACTTTTGATCCACCTTTGACCTCTTTTTTAGGTCCATATATATCTAATGTTTGAGAAATACCATTAGTATTTTTATATTCTACATCTTTATAATCAATATCCGTACTAGCTTCTAAAGATAAATTATCTTCAATTATACTACTAGGATTTTCTACTATATTAGAATATTTCTTCACTATATTTATAGTTAAACTTATTTTATCTCTAATTAAAAATGCAAAAGCTCCTAAACTTATAACTATTAGAAGTACTATTATTCCTAATGTTTTAAAAAATTTCTTCATAATCTTCTCCTTACTTTTTATTAATAATAGTTTACACTAATTTATATTATTTTTGTCAATAATAACTAAATAGGTAAATAGAATATATAGAATATGTATTTAGGAAGTGTATTATGAAAAGAAAAATATTTTTGTTACTTTTCTCTTTGATTTTCTCTTTTATATTAGTTAGCTGCAATAAACCAAAAGATAGTCCTCCTTCTGACTCAACAAATCCTCCAACGGAAAATATTGAAGAAGAAAATGACACTAATGAAAATGAATCAAATAATAATAATAATAATAATAATAATAATAATGTATCTAAAAAAACTGTTAGACTGTTCTACTTTGATACAGTAAAATATGACCTCTATTATGTAGATAAAGAAATTAAAATTACTGACAATGCAATTATAAAATCTTTAACTAACGAACTTCAAAATTATACCCCAAATGATAACTTTTTAAATTTAACTGATGAGGTTGAAATAACATCATCAACCTTAGATGAGTCTACTGGAGTTTTAAAAGTAGCCTTCTCATCATCTTATACTAATAAAATGCTTTTAGGATCTTCAACAGAAGGTGGACTATTATCCTCATTACTTTCAACTTATGGATATAATTTGAATGTAGATAAAATAGCAATTTATTTTGGTGATGAGTTATATACTTCCTTGCGTGGTGATTTACCAAAAGGCTATTTTGATGTTAATTATGACTCAGCTACTCAATATTCAAAAGAAAGCTATAATGCTGATGATACTTCTACATCTTCAAACGTAAAAAATATGAACTGTAGAATATACTATTATAATGCTAATGATGATATGTATTACTATGAAGATAAGTCAATTGAAGTTGTTGACAGTGCTTTAGTAACATCCTTAACTAAAGAATTTAAAAATATACCTAACGATAATTTTTTAAACTATGGAGATAACTTAGCAGTAAAGTCTGCAAAGTTAAATAATGATATCCTAACTGTTGATTTATCAGCATCTTATTATAATATGCTAAGAAGCCTTGGTTCTGGTCCAGAAGCCTCTGCTTTAAAAACCTTAGCCTTAACTTATAGCTATAATTATGGAATTAATAAAGTAATAATTTTAGTTGATGGAAAGCCTTACTCTGGAAGTCATATGATGTATAAAGATAATGAATATATAGATATAAATGTTACTAATATAAAAGAATATAAATAGTAATAACATATCCTATTGCTCATTTCATTGTGAGCTACAAATCATTGCAATAGGATATGTGTATTTTATTTATTAATAAAAATATTTTTTTGTAAGAATTTCTCCTTACTCTTAATTATATCTTGAGTCATAATTAAGTTTATTTCTTTATTATTAATTTTAGTATCACATATTCTTATACTTTGCTCTCTAATTAATATATCTAAATACTGTTTTACCATTAGAGCATTTCTTAATGTTAATTTCTCATTTTCATATAATTCATCTATTGTACTAGATAAATCATTATCTGAATTAATATCTAATACATATCCTTTACTTTCTAATATCCCGATTGCCATATATACCAATTCTTCTTTGCTATAATCTTTAAAGTTTAGCATTGAAGAAAATCTATAATTAAGTTCTGGATTTATATTCATTAGTTTTCTAATATCCTCTTCATTTCCTGATAAAGTTAGTACTGAGTTATTGCTGTTCTTATCCATAAATTTAATTAAGTCTTTTATTATTTTATTAGTATAAGGTTTTAGCAAAAATTCAGCTCCATCAATATATATTACTTTTCCTATTTGTTTATTTAGAACTTCTTCAAATGATTTATTATTATTTATACAATCTATTGCTTCATCTTTATTTATTTCAACTATATTTTTAGCTTTTACTATTCCCACACTATATAATATTTCTGAGAAAATATTTAATACAGTCTTCTTTCCTGTACCAACTTTTCCTGTAAATATAATATTCATATATCTATTAATATCAGTAGATAGTCCTAGCTTTTTTCTCTTTTCCTTTACTCTAATAAGCTTATACTGATTCCTTAAAAACTCCTTAGCTTCTTCATTACCAACTAAACTTTTTAGATGCTTTTCTAAATCAAACTCATTATCATATTGAGAAGTGTTTAATTTTTCTATATCCTTTGCAGTAATTAAATTTATTTCATATGCACTGATATCCTCTTCAACTATTCTAATACTTTGTTCTCTTATTAGGTTTTCAACATAGTTTCTAACCATTCTTCCATTTCCAGATTGTGAATCTGAATTTTCATAAATATCAACAAAACTTTTCTTTAATGAGCTGTATCCGTTTTTAGATAACTTAAATCCCTTACTTTCAATTAACCTTATAGACATTTCCAAAAGTTCATTTGGATTATAGTCCTTAAAGTTAGTCCATAAAGGAAATCTTGATCTAAGCCCTATATTTACATCAAAGAAATTCTCCATTTCTTCTTCATACCCTGCTAATATCACTATTACATCTCTTGAATGATCTTCCACAAGCTTTAATAAAGTTTCTATTGCTTCTCTACCTAATGCATCATTCGCTAAAGTATATGCCTCATCTATAAATAAAACTCCACCTAATGCTTCTCTAAACTTTTCTTCTGTTTTCTTAGCTGTTTCTCCTGGAATATTTGAAACAAAGCTTGATCTATCGCATTCAATTAACTGACCTATTTTTAATAATCCCATACTATTTAGCATCTCTGCAACTAATCTTGCTATACTGGTTTTACCAGTACCTGGATTGCCTGCAAAAACCATATTTAAGTTTTGCTCTATTTCTGTATTTACTCCAACAGATTTTCTTTTTTCTTGAGCTATTAATAACTTATATTGACTTCTTAAAAGATTTTTAACATCTTCAAGCCCTATAATATTCTTTAGCTTTTCTTCTAAATCAAACTTAGCATTAGCTTTAAAGTTAAAATCTTCTCTCTCTAAAAGGTCTATTTCACTTTTATTATTATTTAAGTATTTTCTAGAGGAATAAATAATAGCATTTTCAATTATATTTCTTGCAAATCTTGCATTACCTAAATCATTTTTTCCAGTAAGCTGATTTCTAGTAAATAAATCTATCAAATCATTCTTAACATTTTTAGAAATCCTATATCCCTTAGATTTAGCTATTTGAAGAGCTATTTCATACATTTCAGTAGGAGTATAGTCTTCAAAATGAATAACATTAGGGAATCTAGATTTAAGACCTTGATTTACTCCTAAAAACTCTTCCATATCTTTTTCATATCCTGCTAGTATAACAATTAAATTGTTTCGATTATCTTCAATTCCCTTAATTAAAGCATCTACAATTTCTTTTCCAACTCTATCCTCTTCACCTTCATATAAAGAATAAGCTTCATCAATAAATAAAACGCCTCCTAAGGCTGACTTTATAATATCATTAGTTCTTTTTGCTGTTTCACTTACATTATCAGAAATGAAATCTGCCTTACTCACTTCAACTAATGTTCCTTTAGATAATAATCCTAAAGCATTTAAATAATCATATGTAATTCTAGCTGCATTAGTTTTTCCTGTTCCTGCATTTCCTGCAAAAATCATATTTAATGATATATATGACGTTCTAAGTCCAAGCTTCTCTCTAATTTTTTGTACTTTATGATTGTTTTCTATATTTAATAAAAATTCTTTTAATTCCTTAACTCCAATAATAGATTCAAGCTTATATTTAACCTCTTCTAATGTAGGTACTGAATACTTTAACAATCTATAAACTGTACTATTAACCTTACATCTTAAATCATTATTTTCTACATAAAGTAAAATCTTATCTCCTTCCCTTAAATCTTCCTTATTTATTAAATTTATAATCGGACGACTAAAGGTATAGTTAATATATTCACTAATATCAAAGCTTCCTTTTTTACTAAAAGAATTTTGTAAATACTCACATACTCCATATCTATCTTTATCTAAAGTGGCATCCTTAAATCCTAAAACTATTTGAATCCCAAAATTAACTTTTATATTCTCTATTTCATTGGTTAGTTTTTTTCTTATAATAGAGTTCTTTTCTCTTTCTGTAAGTTCTTTTGTAGTCAATACTTTATCTATATTTGTAAATGTATTTTCAAATAACTCATCCATTTCATTTTTATCTTCATAATTATAAACAAATATAAAGAATTTGTTATGGCAAATAAATTGATTTATTGTATTTTTTTCGTCTTTTTCAGCTTCAACTAAAAATTTATTCTTTATTGTATAGTTATTTTTTAGGTTAATACAGGAATTAGGTTGTATCTTTGATAAAACTTTTATTATTTCATCTGATGCCTTTTCTACATTCTTAAACATTATTCCTTCTGATTTATCACTATTAAGCATTTCATATAAGTCACTTAAAAAAGCATTATATCCTAAATTAAAGTTATATGAATCTAGATCTATTTCTTCAAGCCTTTTCCTAGTAATTAAATTTTCTTTATATAATTCTTCAAATACATATCTAATAGATACTTTTTTAAATGTATTTCTTTTACCTGCTACTAATAAAATTCCTTTTTCATTTTGTTCAATCTTTGAGATAAAATAGTTTGTTATTTCATCAAAAAAATCTTTTTGTCCTATAAACTCTCTATTTAGCTTATTTTTTATCCTATATTTTATTTGGTCTTTTTCCATAGTAATTCCTCCCATTATCTTTTATTTTATATTATTTTAATCTTACTTTAAATAACTTAATCACTAACTAAGTTAATATATAAATTTGCTTATTAACTTGCTTTTACCTACCCACTCACAAACTTATATTTGAACACTTCAATTCTAAAAAAATAAATTACAAAGACTTATCTATAGAATAATTTATTTGTAATTTCTTATAATATAAAAATGCTGCACCTTAAATAAAGCACAGCACTGCAAATTATATTAATTTATCATCTTTTAACAAATTTAATAATGTTGGATTAAAGTTAAATTCCTTTATTAAATTATCAACTTCATCTAAAGCTCTTTCTCTCTTCTCTGAAGATATATTAGATTTAGATGCTCTTATTAAAATATTCTTAGGCGAGTGGGCTATATCTATAAACTCTAAAAGTTGAGTTTTATATCCTGCTGCTTCAAGTAAATTTCCACGTACACCATCTGTCATTAAAGCAGAAACTCTTTCTTGAATTATACCATATTTTGAAATAATTGATAAGGATTCTGGCTTAATTTGAGCATTAAATTCATGCTGACAACATGGGACTGAAAAAATCATTTTAGCTTTCCACTTAATAGCATTGTATAAAGCATAATCTGTTGCAGTATCGCAAGCATGTAATGTTATTACCATATCAACATTATTCTCATATTTATATCCATTAATATCTCCTAGTTCAAAATGTAAATCATCATATTTATATCTTTTTGCAATTTCATTACACTTCTTTATAACATCTTCTTTTAAATCTAATCCTATCATTTTAACCTTAATATTTTTAATTTCTACAAAATAATAATATAAAACAAAGGTTAAATATGATTTCCCACAACCAAAATCTAATATAGTAAGCTCTTTATAATTATTTTTTCTTATTTCATCATCAATTATTTCTATAAATCTATTAATTTGCTTATACTTATCATACTTAGAATTAATGACCTTACCTTCCTTAGTAAAAACCCCTAAATCTATTAAAGGCTCAATTATCATACCTTCCTTTAAAATATAATTTTTTTCTTTATTATGACTTTTATTAGCTAAGCTCTTGTTATCAGCCTTCTTTTTACCTAAAAACACTTTTCCCTTTTTAGATATCTTTAAATCAAAGGTATTAGTATTAGTCCAAGCGCCAAGTTGCTTATAGTTATTATGTACTAACTCAATTAGTTTCTTTTCTAATTCATTGGATTCAATATTTTCGTGAAAAACTTGCTTATCAGTAAAGCTTTCAACTTGATAATACTTCTTTCCTTTTTTATTTCTCTTTAATTCAATATTTATTTTATTATATTTAACATCTTTATTTAATTTGTTACTAACAACAATCTTTATTACTTCTTCATTAACAATTTCTCTAATTGCTTTTATTAAATCTTCCACTAAAAACACACCTTTCTAAATATCAATTATAATCTAAAGGTATATAATCTATCAAGAAAATAAAAAAGTAGTAGCCATATAAGCTAAAATCAGCCTAAATAGCCACTATAAAGTAAAGTTATAAACTTATCCTTGGTATCTACTTCTTAATAATTCTATTTCCTTTGCATAACCATCTAACTCATTAGGTGTTTCTAAGAAAAATGGTAAATGCTTAAGCTTTGGATGATTAATTATATTAGTTATTGCATCTAATCCAACAAAGCCTTCACCTATTTTTTCATGTCTATCCTTATGACTCTTAAATGGGTTTTTGCTATCGTTTAAATGAATTGCTTTTAATCTATCTAATCCAATTACTCTATCAAATTCTTCTAAAACTCCATCTAAGTTATTTACAATATCATATCCAGCATCATATATATGGCAAGTATCTAGACAGACTCCCATTTTATCTTTTAATTCAACTCTAGATATTATTTCAGCTATTTCTTCAAAAGTTCTTCCAACCTCTGAACCCTTTCCAGCCATAGTTTCTAATAAAACTGTTGTAGTTTGATCTTCTCTTAAAACATTATTTAATAACTCTACTATGTAGTTTATTCCAACCTCTACCCCTTGTTTAACATGACTTCCAGGATGGAAATTATATAAATTATTGGGCATAAGCTCCATTCTATTTAAATCATCTTCCATCATTTCTCTTGCAAATTGTCTAGTTCTTTCATCAGCAGAACATGCATTTAATGTATAAGGTGCATGAGCTAAAATAGTTGCAAAGTTATTTTCTCTAGCTATTTTTAAAAGCCCTTCCATATCCTTCATATCTATATCTTTAGCTTTTCCACCTCTAGGGTTTCTAGTAAAGAATTGAAAAGTATTAGCTCCAATTTCTAATGCTTCTTTTCCCATATTTTCAAAACCTTTAGTTGTTGATAAATGACATCCTATATTTAACATTATTTCCTCCATAATTGCTTTATTTCTACTTGTTTTCTTATTTTAATTAACTCAATGATACTATAAGACTTAGTATTATGGCAAGAACTAATTAATAAAAGTTATTATTTAATAATGAAATAACACAACTAGTGCTATAGCACAATGTAAAATGAATATTGAATAATGAAAAAGATTCTATATTTATTATCCAAATACTTTCTTTAAATGATTTTCTGTTTTAATAATAACAGCCAATACTAATCCTATACCTAAAAATATTGATAAAATATCGACCATAGCCATAAGAGCACAGGACTTAAAGGTGAAAATTAAACTTATAGCAATTAATGCCAATAAATATATAGCATATTTTAGTAATAATTTTGCTGAATATTTATTAGCTTCCTTCCATGTTTCTATATTTTTCATAGATCTTTCTGTCCTATATCCACTAAAAGAATTAATTTTTTTAGGTGCATGCTTACTAAAAGTTAAACCAATTATAATTAATTAAGGAACCTAATATTTATAACTAAGTTCCTTATTTCTACATTTTTTAATTTTCTGCTTATATTATAAAGGTTATAGCAGCTGATAGGATTCCACCTATTACTAGTGATAATGTGCTAAGTGCAAATCCTATATCTATTTTTCCACTAACCTTTTCCCTACTCATCTTTGACACTTCTAAATTTGCATTTGCTATATATTGAGCGTTACTTTGACCTAATCCTTGTAATGAAAGTCCCATGGGGTCTCCTGAAATTGAAGCAAAAATCCCAACAAAAATTAGTATTAATCCTTCAATAAACAATACATTTTCAAAGTCTTTATAAGATGTTACCTTAGTTATTATTAAGGCTATTAATGCTGCTAACCCAAGCCAAACTGCACCCCAAATTATGGATTTAATAAGTAATGATATTCTTTCATCTTTCATAAACACTCCCCCTTTTATACATTATAACATATTTTACTTAAAATGTATATTTTCCCATATTATTTTCTTATTGAATCACCAAAAAGTGGTGTTGGTATTCCAAAACCTCCAGCTACTTCTAATAAATTACCTGTTATATAAGATGAATCATCACTTGCATAAAATACTACAGAATTTGCAATATCCTCAGCTTCACCAGCTCTATTTAATGGTACATGTTTTAAAAATGTATTTAAAAATTCTTCTGACATATTATCCTTAGCTGAATCTGTCGCTATAAGTCCTGGTAAAACCGCGTTACATCTAACCTTATCTCTTGCATATTGAACAGCTATATTTTGTGTTAATGAGTTAATAGCAGCCTTTGACACGACATAAGCTACTCTTGATAAATCGGGTATTACAGATCCTATAGTAGATATATTTATAATACTTCCTCCACCATTTTTATCATATGAGGAATGGCTTCTTTAGATGGTAAATAAACACTTTGAAGATTATCTTTAACTATTCTAAAAAATTCATCCTCATCTCCATTAACTACATCAAAATCTACCTTTACATCTGTTCCACCATAATTATTAACTAATATATCTAACCTTTTTTCATTTTCTATAACTTCTCTTATCATAGTCTTGTATGTTTCTGGCTTCTTTGCATCAAAATATACTACATCTGCATTGCCACCCTTTGCTATAATTTTATTGGCTATTTCTCTTCCAGCTTCTGGTCTTCGTACTGCAAGATAAACCTTTGCTCCATTTTCTCCTAATTTTTCTGCGATAGCTAATCCAATTCCTCTTGTTGATGATGTTACTAATGCTATTTTATTCTCTAACTTTTTCATCAGGCACCTCCAAAATTAATATTTAATCTTAGTTATTTTGCCCATGAATACTTAATTTAAAATCTATAAAAAAATAGGATTTAAGTTTTTTAACTCAAATCCTATCTTTATATTTACCATTATCAATTTTAAATGGCTTATTTACATATAATATATTATTTATCTTGCTTTTCTTTTAGAACATTTTATTAATAAATTGTTATTTTGATTTTTACTACTTATCTTCATAGCAAATTACTGGTGTACCTTCTTCTATATTTTCATATATTTTTTTAGCTAATGATAAAGAGGCATTAACACATCCATGCGTTCCATTGCTTAAATATACTTGTCCCCCAAAGTTATATCTCCAACTAGCGTCATGAATTCCAACATTACCATTAAAGGGCATCCAATAATTAACCTTTGCCTCATAATTGGCTCCTCTAAGTGTAGCTTCCTTTTGCTTATAGTTAAGCATATAAGTTCCTGGTTCAGTTGAATTTCCCTTTCTAGGATCCCCTGTAACTACACTACCTTGTGCTATAATTTTTCCATTTTTATAAAACCACATATACTGCCTAGTTAAATTAATTTCAACATAAGTATCCCCAATATCATTTTCACCTCTAAGTAAGGCTTTTTGGCTATAGGAAGGTTCCTTTTCTAATACTGCTCCATTCTTAATATTTTCTGTTAACAAACTAGTTTCAGCAACAGAATTTATCTTATATCCATAATAACCTCCTTCAACTTCAACTGTACTACCTATAGATGTTTTAAACTCTCTAGTAATTCCAACGGTATTATACTTATCACTTAACTCTTTAATATAAAGTCTTATTTCTTCCTTACTTAATTCAATTTCTAAATCATCATTTATTGTAATAAATTTATTAATTCTCTCTCCAGATAAAACCTCTTTTTCCTCTCCAAATACATAGGTTATATTAGTAGAAATATACTTACTTAGTTCCTTTTCTACTTCCTTTGTTTTATCAGAATTAATAGTATATTTAGGACTTTCATAGCATCCTTCTTCATCTAAGTTAATATATGTTTCCCCATTTAATAAAGCTGTTTTTATTCCTTCATAAACTCTTTCTTTATTAGCTTCATTACCATATACTTCTTCTAATATTTCATATTTCCCATCCTTATATACAAAGCTTACATTTTTAGGGGAAATAATTTCTCCTTTAAAGACATTTAACTCATTTACTATATCTAATAGTTCTTTTTCATCAATACTATAAATATTATCAATATTATATTGATTCTTTTTAAATAAAGAAGTTATCCATATCAATGAATTTTGTTTACTTTTTATATCTTTAAATATTGCTTCTTCAGAGTCTAACATCGTTCCCTTTTCTAAAATATTGTCTTTTATAGTTTGACTTTCACCATTTCTATCTACTATCTCAATACTATACTCCTCTAAAAAATCACTAAAGCTAGTAGCTACAGAATTTTTATCTTTAAGTGATAAATCAACTCCATTTACTATAGTATTAAAGAAAAAGTGCTTTGAAAAATACATGGATATGCCTATGTATATAATAAAAAGAGAGAATATAACTATAATTAAATTACGTATTAATCTATTTTTAAACATAGTATTATAAAAATTCTTCACCAGATCATCCCCTATATAAAATTGATAAAATAACTATATAATAATATGTTTAGCATTTTTAAATATACCTATAATGAGGAGGCTATTACGCAATGAATTAATTAATAAGTAAAATTTAACATTTAAGAAACATTTATAGTTTATTTTTACGACTAGTTGTAAAATTAAATTGAAGTAAAAAAAAATCCATAGTGATTTTTCGTGTTAAAATTGAATTTGCTGAAACAATTTACGAAAGGAAATCACTAT
>JAHAIU010000023.1 GCA_018372555.1 Clostridium sp. | reverse complement strand
AGTTATTCTCCTTACTACAGTTAGCGTTATAGCTTAATTGTAATAAAATATAAATTAATGGAGGTATTATACCATGTTAGTTTCTGCAAAAGAAATGTTAAATAAAGCTAAGGCAGGCAAATACGCAGTAGGTCAATTCAATATTAACAATTTAGAATGGACTAAAGCAGTATTATTAACTGCTCAAGAAAATAATTCACCAGTTATATTAGGAGTATCAGAAGGTGCTGCTAAATATATGTGTGGTTTCAAAACTGTAGTTGGAATGGTAAACGGAATGATGGAAGAATTAAACATCACTGTACCAGTTGCACTACACTTAGACCATGGTAGCTATGAAGGTGCTTTAAAGGCTATTGAAGCTGGATTCTCATCAATCATGTTTGATGGATCTCACTATCCAATAGATGAAAATATCGCTAAGACAACAGAAATGGTTAAGTTAACTTCAGAAAAAGGATTATCTTTAGAAGCTGAAGTTGGATCAATCGGTGGAGAAGAAGACGGAGTTATTGGAGCTGGAGAAATCGCTGATGCTAACGAATGTAAAGCAGTTGCTGATTTAGGAGTTACAATGCTAGCTGCTGGTATCGGTAATATTCACGGAGTATATCCAGAAAACTGGCAAGGACTTAGCTTTGAAGCTTTAGAAGCTATAAGCAAAGTTACAAACAATGTTCCACTAGTATTACATGGTGGTACTGGAATCCCTGAAGATATGATTAAGAAAGCTATCTCTCTTGGAGTATCTAAGATCAATGTTAACACTGAATGTCAATTAGCATTTGCTGAAGGTACAAGAAAGTACATCGAAGCTGGAAAAGATACACAAGGAAAAGGCTTTGACCCAAGAAAACTTTTAGCTCCAGGATTTGAAGCTATTAAAGCTACAGTTAAAGAAAAAATGGAATTATTCGGATCAATTAACCAAGCTTAATTCCATTAAATTGAGAAGTATCACATTACGTGATACTTCTTTTTTTATCATAAAATGTGAATATAACCACAAAGATAAATTGACGGCTCATAAGACAAATACTACAAAAATAATTTCTAAGGCTCGTAAAACTACTAAGCTACGAGTTTTGGTAAAATTCGCATACGCTCAGACAAGCCAACAACTCTAAGTCCTAGTAGTTTTTACCTCTAATATGAGCATCTACAAGATTAAATTATTCAAGGAGTTTTTAACATATTGTGCGTAAGCCGACTTGGAGTTTACGACGGAGGCCGAGCATAATATATTAAAAATTCCTGCTCAATTTAAACCATACTCATATTTTTAACGTAGGCTAAAAAATTTAGTCTAGGCTAAAACTTAGTGTAAAATTTACCCTAAAGCTACATCTAAAATCATCATTACTATAAATCCAAGAATTAATCCAAAAGTAGTTAATTTTTTATTTTCTAAAGATGCTTCTGGTAATAACTCAGCTCCTACAACGGCTATCATAGCTCCTGCTGAAAATGATAGTAAAAAAGGTAACATACTTCTTACAGTTAAAGCAGCTATTACACCAATTACTCCTGCTATAGGTTCTACTATACCAGACGCTTGTCCATATAAAAAGCTTTTAAATCTTGAAATCCCTTCACTTCTTAGTGGCAGAGATACTGCTGCTCCTTCTGGAAAGTTTTGTAGTCCTATTCCAATGGCTAAAGCTATAGCTGCCGCTATTGATGTACCTGGAATACCTGCCGCTACTCCACCAAAGGCTACTCCAACAGCCAATCCTTCAGGGATATTGTGAAGGGTAACTGCTAAAACAAGCAAAATACTCTTTCTATATTTAGTTACTTTGGAACTACTTCCCTCTTCACTTTCTTCTACTTCTTCTTTTTTTAATACTGAGCCATATGAATACTTATCCATAAGCTTATCTGCAAAAATTAAAAATGCTCCTCCTAGAAAAAATCCTATACTTGGAATTATAAATCCACTATAGCCTAGTTGTTCTGAAAGATCTATAGCAGGACTTAATAATGACCAAAAGCTTGCAGCAATCATTACTCCAGCCCCGAAACCAAGCATAGTATTTAATACTCTCCTATCAAACCTCTTAAAGAAAAAAACTAATGCTGCTCCAAGCGCTGTCACTAACCATGTAAAAATTGTTGCAATTAATCCTTGAACTATTGGACTTTGATTAATAAACCATTCCATACTTAATCTCCTTAGTACTTAATAAAATCCTTATTATAAATTACTAAGAAGTTTTACTTTTTGTTACAAAAATTTTTATAATCCCTTACCTTTATTATTTTTAGCTAATCCTCTTTCTTCTAATAACTCATAAATAGTTTTAGAAGTTGTATCTTCAATACTATAACCAAGTAATTCAAGTATTTCCTTTAATTTTTCTTCAGAGGTTGTTTCAATTTCTAAATATGGAAAAGGACAAAAACTCTTATCATTAATATCAATTTCCACTAAAGAATCCATAATCTTATAGCTTTCTCTATATTTTTTAATTGACTCTTTTAAAACTAAACCTAAAGAAATATATATTTTTGCTGCGGCTTCCTTATCTTCTACTATTGTTTCATTTTCTTCCATTACTTTAAATGTTCCTTGACTTAACATCTTTTTAGTAGTCATATATACTACCTCTTTATTATTAAGTCTATCATCTGTAATTCTAATTCTTGCATATCCCTTTGCATTTAATAATCTATTATCTTCAAAATCATATATATTATTTATTTGGTATTCTTCTTTTACCTTTTTAGCTCCCAAGTTAATTAACGTTTCTCTCACTTTTTCTACATCTATATCTACTACTCTAGTTTCTAATTCTTTCATAATAATTCCTCCAATAGCCTTCATTTTTCAATTTATATACATACAATTTATCATAAATATATTATTAATTCTATATCTAATTAATCACATTTAAAGTATGATATATTTCAAAGTATCAGCAATAGGAAAATAATGAAATCAAGCTATTTAATATTATTGAAATTAAACTTTATTAAGCTCTTCTTAAAAGATATCTCTTTCAATCTCTTTTTCTAAATTTGAAATCTACTAACTTAAATTAAGTTGAGAAATTAACAAGTTAATTTTTTATCATAGTAATTGCCTAAGCATATTATTCTATAAAATTTAAACAATTATAATAGCTTCAATATTCATATTCTTTGTAGTAGCCCATAAAAAATTTGTAATACCATTTGAAAATTTAAATAATATTCCTAAAAACTTCATTAACTCCTAAAAATTTCATTCTTTCATCCGAAATATAAACTATCGAACATAATTTTACAATAATACTATATTTTACATTGATAATCAAAAATATACTTGTGTGACAAAGGGGTAAATGCGTAAATGAGAAACAGATTGTTAGATGTTAATCAATTAGAAGCTGGTATGATAACTGCAAAGGAAATAATTTATAATGGTACTATATTAATAGGCAAAGATATCGAATTAACAAACCATTTATTAAGTAAATTAAATTCAATATACTATTTAGATAAAGTTGAAGTATATATAAGTGAGGAAGAATCAAAAGAACTTATTGACTTAGAGAAAGTAGATGAAACATTAAAAAATATCACTGTAAATGTTAAGCTACTATTTGATAACACAAATACTTTAAAATCCTCTACTACAAATGAGATAAATAAATATACCGAAAAACTATTAGATGAACTAAAAAGTAATTCTCTATTTCTAAAAAACATAATTTTAAATGGAAGTGGTGAGGATATCATCTATAGACATTCAGTGAATGTAGCTGCTGTAAGTTATATGATAGGAAAATGGTCTGGATTTAGTGAAAATAAACTCCATTACTTAGTCTATGCTTCCTTGCTTCATGATTTCGGTAAAACAAAAATCAGTAAGCAAATTATCAATAAATCTGGAAAGCTAACTCCTGGAGAATTTGAGATAATGAAAACTCACCCAAGACTTACTTACGATGAAATAAAAGAAATACCTTTTATAAGTAATTCAGTCCTTTATGGAGTTCTAATGCATCATGAAAGATGTGATGGTAGTGGATATCCTCTCGGATTAAAAGGATCTCAAATCCATGATTTTGGTAAGATAATAGGGATTTCTGATACCTTTGATGCCCTTAATTCAAATAGGGTACATAAGAAAAAGAAAGGTCCTCTTGAAGCCTTAAAAATTATTAGAGATGAAAGTTTAGAGAAGCTTGATTTTAAGTATTGCAATATATTCTTAGAAGGATTAAAAAACTTCTACGTTGGTCAAAATGCATTATTAAATAACGGTGATACCTGTAAAATAATTCAGATTAATACTAATAATATCGATTCACCTTTAATATTAACTAATAATGAATTTGTTGATTTAAGTAAATCATCTAATCTTCATATTGTAGAACTTATTTAGCAGTTAATAACAAATAATTGATTAAAATTAAGTTTATAAAAAGCACTAGTAATTAATTTAATGACCTGAATCTTTTATATGGTCAAACAATTAATACTAGTGCTTTTATATTATAATTTTTCTCTACGTTTACTCGATTTAATAAATAATGATTTTAACTCATCTTCATTTTCTTCTATTAAAGCTGATTTTATTTTGCTCATTTCATTTAAAAAATGTTCTATAACCTCAAGAAGGTTGTCCTTATTTCCAAAGAATAACTCACTCCATAGATCCTCATTAATATTAGCTATTCGAGTTAAGTCTCTATAACTATCCCCTATAAACCTTCCTGTATCTCTTCCTTCTTCATCACTATTAATTAGAGCTACAGCAATAGCATGAGGTAATTGGCTAGTAAAGCTAATCATCATATCATGATATTCTGGAGTTATTTTCTTTATGTTCTTAAATCCAAGTTTATATATTATATCTTCTAAAAATATTATATTTTCTTCTTTATTTATTTCAGTTACAGTAATAAGATAGTTTGCTCCTTTAAAGACCTCTTTAGATGCATAATCTATTCCTCGCTTTTCTCTTCCAGCCATCGGATGACCAAAGATAAAGTCTATCCCATCTGGTAAACTACTACATATATCCTTTACAAAAGGCCCCTTAATACCAGTTGCATCTGTTACTATTGTTCCTTCTTTAAAGTAGCTTTTATTTTCCTCTATAAAAGCCTTAATTAACCTTGGATAAATAGAAAGTATAATTAAATCTGCTTTACTTATAGCTTCTTTATTACATTCACCAGCTAAAAATCCCTTTTTAATAATATTTAAATCTTCAGCCTTTCTTAATGTATCCAAATTACTATCTATACCATAAACTTCATTATACCCTGCTTCCTTTAAAGCCATAGCATAACTTCCACCTATAACCCCAAGTCCCACTATTAAAATATTCATAAAAACCCCCTTAATACAATTAATAATTATCAATTATGAATAGAATTGGTACCAAATTCTTTAGATTTAAAGTTTTATAAATCTCTTTAATACTTCTTATTATTATCATTAATTATAGATAAAACTCAGCCTAAGCTGAGTTCCTCTTAAAAATTTAATTAAAAATCTCCATAAGGAGTTTTCTCCTAAATTATATATTATAACTTCTTTCCTTCCATCTCAGCTAAGATTCTAACTTTATCCATTACTCTCTTAAATGATTCTGGCTTAATTGATTGTTGACCATCACTTAATGCACATTGAGGATTATTATGAACTTCTATCATTAAACCATCTGCTCCAGCACTTATTGCAGCTTTAGCTAGTGGTTCTACAAGGTACCAGTATCCAGAAGCATGACTTGGATCTACTATTACTGGTAAGTGTGATTTTCTCTTTACTACTGGTATTGCACTTAAATCTAAAGTATTTCTTGTGTAAGTTTCAAAGGTTCTTATACCTCTTTCACAAAGAATTACATTTTCATTTCCAGCTGCCATAATGTATTCAGCTGACATTAACCATTCTTCAATTGTTGCAGATAAACCTCTCTTTAATAAAATAGGCTTACTTGTCTTACCAAGTTGTTTTAATAAGTCAAAGTTTTGCATATTTCTAGCTCCAACTTGAATTACATCAACATCTCTTTCAAAAACATCTATATAGTCTGTTGACATTATTTCAGTAACTATTGGTAGTCCTGTTGCTTTTCTAGCCTTCTTTAAAAGTTCTAATCCTTCTAATTCAAGGCCTTGAAAACTATAAGGTGATGTTCTAGGCTTAAATGCCCCGCCTCTTAAGAATGTTGCTCCAGACTCTTTAACACTTTTTGCAATTTCAATAATTTGCTCTTCACTTTCAACAGAACATGGTCCTGCCATAACAGCTAAATTGTTACCTCCAATTAAGCTACCTTTTACATCAATTACTGTATCCTCAGGTTTAAATAATCTATTTGCCTTCTTATAAGGTTCCTCTACCTTAAGAACTTTATCTACCCCTTGGAATCTTAAAAGCTTATTTGAATCTATAGCTCTAGTTTCTCCAAGTACTCCTATAATACAAAATGTCTCTCCTTGTGATAAGTGGATTCCTAACCCCTTACCTTCTAGCTCCCTCTTAACCTTCAATACTTCATCTTCACTACATTTTGGATTCATTACAATAATCATATCCTATCCCTCCATACTACAATAATAAGCATTTATTAGGTAATATAAATGCCTTTATAATAATTTACCAATTATAAACTAAAAAAACAAGTGTGTTAATCAATTTCATAAAATCTTTTTCTATTTTTTCATATTCTCTACCTATTATTCGCAAGTTTTTATAATATCTACAACTTTATCTATAGCATATTCTAAGGTATATTTATTAATAACTTTATAATCACAGTATATATTATATAATTCATACCTTTCATTATATAAATTATAAAGTCTATCCTTTCCATCCTTAAGTAATGGTCTTGAATCTAAATCTACATCCTTTAATATTTCTTCAACTGGTCTATCTATAAAAATTATAATTCCATTCTCTTTAAAACAATCTATATTTGCCTTTCTTTTAATTACTCCTCCACCACTAGAAATAATAGTTTTTCCCTTTAAGCTACTTAATTCCCTGCAGGCTCTACTTTCATAATCTCTAAAATAATCTTCACTTATACTAAAAAGCTCTTTAACTGTTGAATTTGATATTTCCTCTACAAATCTATCCATATCATAAAAGTCATAACCTAATTTCTTTGAAGCTTCTAATCCAATAGTAGTTTTGCCACAGCCTGGCATACCAATTAATAATACTACATTTTTCCCCATATTTATAACCTATCCTCTCTTAATACCGTAGATAATAATTGCTAATCCTTATTTAATAATTTAAAGTTTTACTTTATTACAAATTATATAATCTAGTTCTATTTATCCAATCGCTACCATTGCCAACACTCTCCCTTTCTACAAGTAGGAACTAAGTACTGCTACGCGCCTGGATTAGTTTTCCTAACCTTCAGATGGAGTAGGCATCCTATACTCTGTAAAAGCGCTTCACACAAAATACAAGATTTGGGTTCTCTACTTTTTAAAAAAACTCCACCTTAAGATAAGAATCACTTTATAACACTTTGTAATTTCTCTTACCTTATATCTATCTATCTTTATTACCTAAAAATCTTATATTAATTCTATTATATATATCCTTTATAATCCCTTGATCTATCTCCTCTTCCTGCCATATTTCTTGAGCCTTAACTGCTTGTCCTACAAGCATATAAAGACCTCCAACTATTTTCTTATTTAACTCTTTTCCATAAGATAAAAACTTAGTTTCATATGGATTATATATTAAATCAACTATTGAAGCAAAATTACTTATAATATCTTTAGATACTGGAGATTCTAATATATTGGGGTACATTCCTACTGGTGTTGAATTAATTAATATATCCCCTTTTATCCCTTTTAATTCCTCATAACTAATAACCTTAACATTGCTTAGGCTATACTCTTCATTATTAGGCTTCCTACTTACTATATAAACTTCTCTAGCTCCATTATCTAATAAATAATGAAGAACTGCTCTAGAAGCTCCTCCATTGCCTAATATAACTGCTACAGAATCCTTAACTTCTATACCGCTTATTTTAAGCATTACTCCAAATCCATAATAATCTGTATTAAATCCTTGAAGACTTCCATTATTTAAATAAATAGTATTAACAGCTCCTATTTTAGCTGCTTCTTCTGAGATTCCATCTAATTCTTTCATTATATCTTTTTTATAAGGAATAGTAACATTACAGCCCTTTACTTTTAACAGTTTAAGTGCTTTTGCAAAATCAGATAAATTATCTTTTTCTATTTCAAATAATTTATAAGCCCCTTCTCTCTTAATAGAATTCAAAATTTCAAAGTGAATCTCTGGTGATAAACTGTAAGAAAGCTTTTCCCCAAGTAAACCGTAAAATTCCATAATCATGCCCCCTTTTTTTACTTTATATTATAACATAATTACATAACAACAAAGGTAGCAAAAATTGATATCTATAATCAACTTTTGCTACCTTCTAATTATGGAGCAAATAATTTTCCTATTCCCCCTTTCATAATTAAATTTTATTATCTGGCACTCCTCCTTTACTATTTAAATTAATAATAGTACATTCCTCCCTTATAATTAAATTCCGTTGTTCTTACTATTTTTCTTAAAATAGGTTTCTTACTATTTACCTTACTGTCCTCCTTACTATCTTTCTTCAAACCTTCACGCCACACTCCTTTTTATTCATACTTTTTAAATAAATTTTATTAATTTCCTTTCTTAATAATTATTTCAACTAGTTATACTAATATAATATTCATATCCCTCCTCTATTTGTTACTCTAATATCTCCCTCCTATTCTACTCATTTCTGATAATTTCACTTTTATTAAAGATATTTTATCTTAGCTTATCATCCCTCCTTTTTATTTATCCCATCACTACCATTGCTAATACTCCTATCTTTCCAAAGTGGGAGATAAACACTTCTCTGCGACTGGATTAATTTTCTATGAAACTTTTGCTTCAAAACCCCTTTCAATATTATAATTAAATCCTTCTCTTATTAAGAAATCCCCTCCCTCTTCATCAAAATTATCATCAGATTTTGTTATATAATTAGCCTTATGATCTTTTGCAGCTTTTTCTACTTCAATCATAAGTTGATGACCAACACCTAATCCCCTATACATTTCTTCTACAAATATATCATCTATGTCTATTTTTCCTTTGTAATCATTTTCATTAGAAATATGGAAAATTGCATATCCTATTACATCATCATTTAATTGTGCTGCATAAGCTATACAATTTTTATCCCCTTTAATTTCCTTAAGCTTTGTGTTATTTAATTTAGAATTAAGTTTTTGTATTGCTTTGTAATCTTCTGTTTGTACATTTCTAATATCAAAGCCAATCATAATTCTATCCTCCCCTTGAAAATTTTGCTACCCCCATAGCTTCTTTAATTTTCAGAAAATTCTCAATATTTATATTTTTATTATATAATAGTTTTTTATAAAAATCTAGTCCTATTTGGAAAAAATATATTTTCTTATTAAATATTTAAGAATATAACTTCAAAAATAACTAGAATACACTACATAAGCTAATATATAGAAAAAAATCATCCCATTTACGAGATTAAATCATTCAAGGAATCCTTATTTTTTTATCCCATACTTCTTTCATTTTAAATGTCAAAATACTAAATAAAGATAAATAGAATATGAGAAATAAGCATATGGCGAAAAATTAGAAGTTCTTGGTGAAGTAAATGCTGCTAGCCCTTAGAGTTGTTGGTTTGTCTGAGCTAGCCTTAGTTCTACCAAAACTCTTGGTCTAGTAGCTTTTTAAACTTCTAATATGAACATCTACTTCAGGCAAGCTTCAGTAGATGGGCTTTCATACTAAGCTCAGCTATCGTTTCACTCAACTTCACTAAGTATTCAATGCCTCTTTTTGTAGCCATTTGTCTTATGGAGCATATTCTATTTATCTTTTTAGTTTTATTCACATTTTAAAAACTATTTTTATAATTTCCTATGATTTTAAAATATCCACTATTCTTTTCTATTAATTCTAAAGCATTTCTAACAGTTTCCTCTTTTAAATTACCTTCAAAATCAACATATAATAAGTATTTCCAAGACTCATGCTTATTAGGTCTTGATTCTATCTTAATCATATTGATGTTATTTTCAGCAAAATGGCTTAACAATCTATATAACGCACCAGCCTTATCATCTAGAGAAAATACTACACTAACCTTATTAAAGGAATCATCATAATTTAAATCCTTACCTATTATAATAAACTTCGTATGATTATCTTTCTTATCATTAATGCTTTCTTTAACTATATTTAATCCATAAATATCAGCAGCTCTTCTGCTTCCAATAGCCGCCTTGGTTTTATCCTGCAAATCTGCTATATGTTTTGCACTTATTGCAGTATTATGATATGGAATTAATCTTAGATCTGGATACTTACTTAAAAATCCCTTACTTTGTTCAAAGCCTTGTGGATGAGAATATACTTCTTTAATAGTATCGAGGCTTGCACCTTCAACACTCATAAGATGCTGATCTATTTTTATGCATTCTTCTCCTATAATATAAAAATTATATTTTACTAAAAGGTCATAAACTGCAGTAATAGCTCCAGTATAGGAATTTTCAATTGGAAGAATTGCATATTTTACTTCATTATTTTCTAAAGCCTTAAAAACATCATAAAACTCTTCATAATTTTGCAGCTTACTATATGATTTAAAATATTTTATAAGAGCTTCTTCACTAAAAGATCCTTCTACTCCTTGATATCCTATAACATCATTTTCATCAATATTAAGCTCTTCATTTTTCCCTTCACAATTATCCATTAAGTTTCCTTGAAGGGATCTGCTTAACTCCATTATATTTTCAAAAAATCCTCTAGTTATATCAGTATATTCTTTATTCTTAAGGAGAGAAATATTCTTTTTTATTACTTCCTCTTCTCTTTTACTATGAAATATAGGTAAGTTTCTTTCTTTTTTATATTCTCCTACCTTTAAAGCAACATTCATTCTCTTTTCAAAAAGGGAAACTAACTCCCTATCTATGGAGTCAATTTCCTTTCTATACTCTTCTAAGTTCCCCATTACTCTCTCCCCTTTAATAAATCAAATATTCCAATTGCAGTAACGGCTTCAATAACCGGTACTGCTCTTTGAGCTATGCAAGGGTCATGTCTTCCTTGAATTTGTAATTTAACATTTGTCTTATTCTTGATATCTATAGTATTTTGTTCCTTTAATATAGATGAAGTTGGCTTAACAGCAACCTTAAACACTATTGGCATTCCATTAGAAATGCCTCCATTAATTCCACCATTATTATTAGTCTTAGTTTTAGCTACATCTCCATCATAGTAGAACTCATCATTAGCTTCTGAACCATATAAAGTAGTAATATCAAAGCCTCTTCCAAATTCTATTCCCTTAACTGCAGGTACAGAGAATATTAAATGTGATAATGTAGATTCAACAGAATCAAAGAACGGATTTCCAACTCCAGGCTTAATACCAACTACCGCACACTCAACAGTTCCCCCTACAGAGTTTCCATCATATTTAGCTTGCATTATTGTATGCTTAATCTTATCTTCTAATTTTGAATCTAATAAAGGAAGTTCTTTTTCTCTTAATTCTTTTAACTCTTCTTTTGAAATATTAATACTATCAAAAGCTTTGTCCTTAATATCCTTAACAGAAGCTATATGCGCTCCTACTACTATTCCTCTATCTTCTAGTATTTGCTTACATATAGCTCCAGCAAATACAAGTGGTGCTGTAATTCTTCCTGAGAAGTGTCCACCGCCTCTATAATCATTAAAACCTAAGTATCTTGCATTACCTGCAAAATCAGAGTGTCCAGGTCTCATAAAGTCCTTAGTTTTCTCATAATCCTTAGATCTTGTATCTCCATTTCTAATAATTGCACATAGTGGTGCTCCAGTAGTTTTCCCTTGGAAAACTCCACTTAAAATTTCAGGTAAATCCGCTTCTTTTCTTGCTGTAGATAGCTGATTCCTACCTGGTGCCCTTCTTGCCATTTCTTCTAAAATCTTATCCATATCTAATTCAAATCCTGCTGGTAATCCATCTATATTAATTCCAATTGCATTTCCATGAGATTCTCCAAATATAGAAACCTTCAAGTTATTCCCCCATACTGCACTCATTTACTTTTCCTCCTAGCATTTTGTAATCCTCAAAAAAGCTTGGATAAGACTTTGCTACACAATCATAATCTTTTATAATTATAGGCTTTTTACACCTTGTAGCTGCAATTGCTAATGTCATTGCAATTCTATGATCCTTCCAGCTCCAAACTTCAATGCCACCTTCTAATCCTTCTACTCCATCTATTATTAAACCTTCTTCTTTTTCAATAATCTTAGCCCCTAATTTTTTAAGCTCAGTTGCAACAGCCTTTAATCTATCACACTCTTTAATTCTAAGTCTTCCAGCATTAATAATTTCAGTTCTTCCTTTTGATAAGGCTGCTACTAAAGATATTACAGGTATAATATCTGGACATTGAGATGCATCTATTAATGTAGATTTTAATTTACAATTTTCTTTTATAGTTATACTATCTTTAAATTCGAATTTTGCACCCATTCTTTCTAAAATATCTATTACTTCCTTATCTCCTTGCAGAGAATCTTCTCTTAAATCTAGAAGTTCAACTTTAGAACCTAAAGCATTTGCAGAAAGATAAAAAGCTCCTTGAGAATAATCACCTTCTACTCTATAATTTCTTGAATTATAGCTTTGGCCACCTTTAATTATAAACTCTCTATAATCTCTATTTTCTATATCTATACCAAAATCCTTCATACAAGCTAAGGTTAAATCAATATATCCTTTTGATTCTAATTCTGTGCTTATTATTATTTTTGAATCTCCCTCTAATAATGGAAGGGTAAATAATAATCCAGTTATAAATTGAGAGCTAATATTTCCTGGTATAACAAATTCTCCAGCCTTTATACGTCCTTTTACCATTAAGTTTAACTTATTATCTACTGCATTATATTTAATTCCTTGTGCTTTAAATATATTGTAATAAGTATCTAGTGGTCTCTTGCCTAAATTTCCTCTACCAATAAACTTAGTCATTCCATCAAATAATAGAGATATTGGAACTAAAAATCTTAAAGTTGAGCCTGACTCATTACAGTCAATTGTTCTTGCAGCACTCCTTTTTGCATCTTTATGAAATGCACCTGTTATAGTTAATTTATCTTCATTCTTATCTATAACTGCTCCAAGAGACACCATTGCATCTATAGTTGCATTAATATCATCTGAATAATCAATATTATCAATTACTGAAACTCCACTACTAAGAGAAGCACAAATTATTCCTCTATGAGCCATACTTTTTGAAGGTGGTATCTTAACCTTTCCTTCTAATTTAGTATTTAACACTTCAATTTTCATAAAAACCTCCTCTTCAATTAACAATTGGCAATTAGTAATTAACAATTATTGATGTAATTCCTTGGGAATTACTAGAGTAAATTACTTTCAAAACTCCTATAGAGTTTTCTTCTTACCTTTTACTTCTTATCTCTTATCTGTGCAACAGCACTAATGAATAATAGATAATTGACTTTGATCTATTGGTTTAACAAAGCTATTTCCTATTTCAGTAATAAAAATTAAATTAAGCTTTTTCCCTAAATTCTTTTTATCTAAAGTCATAGCTTCCTTTATTTCATCAATATTTATATCTAACTTATAAGGCAAATTGTATTTTATTAAAATTTCTTTTATTATTTCAGATTCACCTTGTTTAGTTTCACCTAGAGCTTCACTTAACTTAGTTATTTCATACATACCAATTGCAACTGCCTCACCATGAGTATATTTACCAAAGTTATAATATTGCTCAATAGCGTGACCAATTGTATGCCCAAAATTTAAAAGCATTCTATCCCCAGTGTCTTTTTCATCCTTTTCAACAACTTCCTTCTTAATTTTACAACAATTATTAATAATGTATTCAATATCGTTCATAACTTCTTCTTTACTGTTAAAACTTTCAAGTTTCTTAAAGAATGCACTATCTTTAATACATCCATACTTTATAACTTCTGCCATTCCATCATTAAAGAATTTATCAGTTAATGAAGATAATACATCTGGATCTATAATAACTTTCCTCGGGTGATAAAAACTTCCTACTAGATTTTTCCCTCTTTCTAAATCTACTCCTACCTTACCACCAACACTACTATCTACTTGAGCTAAAAGAGTAGTTGGACATTGGATAAATGGAACACCTCTTAGATATGTAGATGCTACAAATCCTCCTAAATCTCCTATCACTCCTCCTCCTAAAGTTAATATTAAATCATTTCTATTAACCTTAAAATCTAAAAGTTCATTATAAACTTTAGGTAAAGTATTAAAAGATTTAGTTTCTTCCCCAGCTTTTAAAACAAGCTTTTTAACAAGATATCCTTCTTCCTCTAAAGCCATAACTACCTTATCCCCATAATATTTATCAACATTTTCATCAGTAAGAACAAAAATCTTATTACCCGTACATAAAACTTCTTTAACTTCATTACCTATCCTACTTAATAAGCCTCTTTCTATAACTATGTCATACTTGCTATGAGATAAATCTATAGATAGTTTCATTTCTACACCCGCTTTCAATTAATGATAATAATGAAAAAATGAAAGAATTAAATAATGAAGGAGAAAACTCAGCTTGGCTGAGTTTCTAAATCTAATTTCTTTATAAGAAATTCAGATTTTATGAATTTCACCACTCATTTTTTCATGTAAATAAAAGCATAACTTTTATTTACTCTTCATTTTTTCATTTTTTCATGTCAATAAAAACATAGTTTTATTGACTCTTCATTTTTAATTGTGCAATAGCACACTAAAGTTCTCTGCCTACTGCAGTTGCTATTGCTTTTAATTCTTGTACTAATGTTTCGTAATCATTTGGTCTTATTGATTGTGGACCATCACATAATGCCTTTTCAGGATTGTTGTGAACTTCTATTATAAGTCCATCTGCTCCCACCGCTACTGCTGCTTTTGCTAGTGGAGATATCATGAATCTCTTTCCTGTAGCATGACTTGGATCTACTATTACTGGTAAATGGCTTAGCTTCTTAACAGCTGGAATAGCACTTAAATCTAGTGTATTTCTTGTGTAAGTTTCAAAAGTTCTTATTCCTCTTTCACAAAGAATTACATTTTCATTTCCTCCAGCCATAATGTATTCAGCTGACATTAACCATTCTTCTATAGTAGCTGATAAACCTCTTTTTAATAATATTGGCTTTTTAGTTCTACCTAATTCATTTAATAAATCGAAGTTTTGCATATTTCTTGCACCAACTTGAATAACATCTACATCTCTTTCAAAAATTTCAATATCATATGGTGACATAATTTCTGTTACTATTGGAAGTCCTGTTTTTTCTCTTGCAATCTTTAAAAGTTCTAATCCATCATATTTTAATCCTTGGAAACTATATGGAGAAGTTCTTGGTTTAAATGCTCCTCCTCTTAAGAAGTTTGCCCCTAATTTCTTAACTTCTTCTGCTACAAATGTTAACTGTTCTTCTCTTTCAACTGAGCAAGGTCCAGCTATCATTGCTAGCTTGTTTCCACCTATTTGACTTCCATTTACATCAACTATTGAATTATCTGGATGGAATAATCTATTAGCCTTCTTAAATGGCTCTTGAACATGCATTACTTTTTCTACAATATCATTGGCCTCAATTTTTAAAGCATCAATTTTGCTAGTGTCTCCAACTAATCCCAAAATAATAAGATCTGTTCCTATTACAGGGTTAACTTTAACACCTTCTCCTTCTAATTCATTTGTTAACCTATCAATTTCTTCTTGTTTTGTTCTTGGTTTTAAAATTATTACCATGAATAAAGCCCCCTTTTATTTTAATTAATAATTACCAATTAACAATTAATAATTCAGGTTATAACTAGAAAACTAGATTATTTAAAATTTAGAGTCATATTTTAAATAAATTTAAAATCAAATATTAAAACTAAATTTCTATTAAATTATTATCTTTATTAATTACAATCATTTTTTGTATTAAAAAAGAGAACCCCTATGAGTTCTCTTGAATAATCAAAATATTTTCCTAAAAAAATATATAAATTTATACTACGCACTCATAAGAATGGAATTATTATTTTTTTTGCAGAACAAATAGCCAGCGCCAAAGAAAAAGCCCCAGAATATAAAGTAAAAAAAGCTATTAAATTGTGCTGCTTTATTTATAATTCCTTTCATAAGAATCCTCCATAAATTTATTTTTAAAAATTTCTTTCCCTAATTATACCAAACCATAAGTCATTGTCAATATTTTAAAGAATATTTTTTCAAGAAAACTCCACCTGAAGATAAGAATAACTTTATATAAGTTGCTAGGATAACCACTTTAATATTTTAAGCACAAATTATAACTTAATATAAAGTAGAATCTTTATTGCAACCTATATAAAATATTCATTACCATATTAATTATCCTATAAAATAGGTGCTACAAGTCTTATTAAAGCTTCTTTAATCTTCAGTGCCCTACTTCTATTTTCATATTCCTCCATAGTAACTAACTTACAATCTTCAATATCCTTAATAAATATATCTTCTTGCTCTTTAGAGAACTTATCATCGTAAATAATAGCATTTATTTCAAAGTTTAACTGAAAGCTTCTAATATCTAAGTTAGCTGTTCCAATGCTACATACCTTACCATCTGAAACTATTGTCTTAGAATGTATAAATCCCTTTTGGTAAGTGTAAAATTTCACTCCCCACTCCATAAGGTCTCCCATATTAGCACTTAATATCCATTTCATAAAGAAGTGGTCTGGTTTATCTGGAACCATTATTCTTACATCTATTCCAGATAAAGCTGCAATTTTTAAGGCTTCCTTCATAGGCTCATCTGGAACTAAATACGGGGTTTGAATATAAACACTTTTCTTTGCATTGTTAATTATCTTCATATAAGCATTTTTTATATACTCTTCCTTATGATCTGGTCCTGATGAAACTATTTGGATTCCTATATTACCTGAATCCTCTTGCAACTTAAAGTACTTATCATAATTTTTAAGCTCACCTTCTGAAGCATAGTCCCAGTCTAAGATAAATCTTTTATTTAATTCATTTACTGCTTTACCCTTTATTCTTATATGAGTATCTCTCCAGTAATCAAATTGATCACCTTTATTTACATATTCATCTCCAACATTAAAGCCTCCTACATATCCGACTTCCCCGTCAATAACTACTATTTTTCTATGATTCCTAAAATTTAGACGTATATTTATCAAAGGTAATATTCCAGGAAAGAATATATGAAACTTAATTCCAAGACTTCTTATATATTTTATATCTTTATTTCTTATACTTTTAGATCCCATAGCATCCACTACAAATCTAACTTCTACACCATCTTTTACCTTCTTACTTAGTTCATCAATCAAGGTTTTTCCTAAGTTATCCATTCTAAATATGTAATATTCTATATGTATAAATTCTTTTGCATCTCTTATATCATTTATTAATGCTTCAAACTTCTTTTCACCATCTATAAAGGTAGTAAGAGAATTCCCTTCAGTATACAAAGCTCCAGAATGAGTATAATTCATTCTAACCAACTCCATAAATTCAGATGATGCTCCCTTCTCTTTTTCTTCCTTAAACTTTTCCATTAAAACTTTTGATTTCTTTTCATCTACAACCTTTTTTTCTCTAAATATCTTTTGCCTACTTAAGTTCTGTCCAAATATCAAATATATAATGAACCCTACTCCAGGTAATACAAACAATATTAGTAACCATGCCCAAGTTGTATTAGGTTCTTTTCTTTCTATAAAAATCAAAGATATTGCTGATAAAATACTAATTACATAAGCTATTATTAACAATATAGAACTATTCATCATTATCACCTCATTTTTCAACAATTTTCCTTCATTTAATTATAACCTAATTTTCTAGAAAATAATAATTAAATAATTGATAACAAAAAAGCTGCCAAAAGGCAGCTATAAGTTCTTTTATTCATTTTAAATAATTAAAAATATCATTTAAGTTATTTTATTTGCTTTCTATTTCTTATATTCCTTTATAGCATGTCCATTTATGCTTCAAAAAGAATCTTTCTAAGTTCCTCTACAGAAGTACAATAATTAATGCAATTATTTTTCATGAAATTCATAATTGTAGGTATAGAATGTGCCCATCCTACTCCAACAAAATCTACATTACAACTATCCGCCATATCTTTTCCTGGCTTTAAGTCATCTACCATTATCATATCTTTAGAAGATATTTTTAATTCCTTCATTATAGTTTGCAAAGGATATGGAGAAGGCTTTCTCTGTTCAGGTAACAGCTCCCAACCAAATACCATATCTGGAGTTGGTAATCCATTTGCTTTATAATCCCTTATAATATTATCCTTCATAGAATGAGAAACAATACAAATATATCCTCCTCTATTTTTAAACTCCCATATTACTTCATTAATTCCAGTGAAGGTCTTTGGAATATGAGAATCTACATACTCTAACCAATTCTTTGTTTGAAAATCCATTTCTTCTTTTGTAAATCTTAAAACTTCATTACAATAAACACTAAAACCTGGCTCGAAATTATATAAAAAATGTTCTTCTAATGAAATTTTTACTTCAGGACGTAGCTTTTCCAATGCTAAAGAAAAAGCTGGATAGTGAATTGTAGAAGTACTATTTACCACTGTATCATCATGGTCTAAAACTAAACACTTATATTTCATAAAAATTCTCCTCTAATGCATCATCTTCTATTACACTTATTTATTTCTTATTAAAATTCCTTCCTTACAATCTTGTGTCCTATAACTTTCTTAGAAATTCCTCCATGTATAAGCTTAACAACATCATAATCATTATAGTTACAATAATCATATAGTCTAAATTTAATTTCTCTTTTATTTGAAAAGTCAGTAACATATATATCGTAATATATTCTCCTAGAACCTCTGCTTCCTTGTTGCCTTATAACTCCTGTACATATACCTTCAGTCTCTGTATATAATCCAAAAATAGCATCTACAAAATATAATATATCTGAAATAGTAAACATAAGAGCAATAATCATCATAGGTAAATATACTAATCTAAAACCACTTAAAAATGGTAATATAAATATAAGTCCAATCCAGTCAATATGCTTAATTCTTTCAATAAAACTTACTGATACATGAGATACTAGCATAGGTTTAATCTTCCATAATAAACTACTATCCTCATAAGAAGGTTTATTATAAAATTCCCTCCAATTCTTTTGAGTCTCAGAGAGTCTACCAACTATTTTTCCCTTTCTTTTTAACATATAAAAGTTTATATATCCAGCATAAATAATTAATGATGAAACCATTATACTTCTATTTTGTACAATAAAAACTGTAAATATTATATAGCCAATAAATACTATATTTAATAGCTTCATTCCATACATTTTCTTATTAAGCTCTTTCTTTTCCTCTTCTGAAAGCTTCTTCTCCTTAGTAAAAAAATTCAAGATACAACACACAAAAATTGTAAATAATGTGAACCTATTAAATTCATTCACAAGCGCTAGAGTTTCATAGGAGCTTCCACTTATAAAATACACAGCATTAGTAGCCATATTTATTACCATTGGAAATATAGCAAAAATTATAGAACTTTCAATGCCTCTTTTTTCATACCACATTTTATTTCTCCCATATTTTATCCCATCGCTACCATTGCTAACACTCCTACCTTCTATAAGGAGGGAATGTTAACAATGCTACAGCCTGGATTGCTTCTTCTAACCTTCAGATGGAGTAGACATCCTACACTCTGTGAAAGTGATTCACGTAAAATGAAGATTTTTCTTCTATTCTTTTTAAGAAAACTCCAGCTTAATCTAAGAATTACTTTATAAAGTTAAACAAATTTAACTTATAATTTACACAAATAATTATATATTACTTTAATTATTTAGTAAATAATCCAAATAACCCCCTCAACTATATTTAAAATTAACTATAATAATTCTTTAGCTAATAATTTATATGTTCTAAGTTTTGATTCTATTGAATAATTTATTCCAACAATCATAGCCTCATCAATGCCATACTTTTCCTCGTTTCTTCTTAAAATATCTGCAATTTCCTTTGAAGATCCTACTAACATACGATTACGATTAGCTTCAATTCTCATCTTATCAATTTCACTATAAGAATGATTTAATGCCTCTTCTGGAGATACAAGAGAACTTGAAATACCTTTTTCTATATTTAAAAACATTAAATCTAGACTTGCTGCCTCAAACTCAGCTTCTTCCTTAGTTTCTGCTACTACAACTGAATATCCAACATTTATTTGTGGCTTTTGCATAAATTCTGATGGAATAAAACTTCTTCTATATTCATCAAAAACAGATTCTAATAATCTCCCCCCAATAAAATGAGCATAAGAATATCCAAGACCAAGCTTACCTGCTTGAACAGCACTGTTTCCACTTGAGCCTAACATCCAAGCTTCAGGCAGAGGTGAACCTATAGGCCCTGCAAAAGCCTTTTTATTTGGGTGTTTATTACTCATATACATTAATGTTTCTGATATTTTACTATACAAATTATGCATTTCAGGATCTTTCCCTTGAGATAAGGCAAGCATAGATGCATAATCACCACCAGGTGCACGACCAATCCCAATATCTATTCTATTTGGATTCAATGTACTAAGCATATTAAATACTTCTGCAACCTTATAAGGAGCATAATGCATTAACATCACTCCTCCTGTTCCAACACGTATATTTTTTGTTACAGAAGCTATATGTGCTACTAATATTTCTGGAGCTGTGCAAGCTAATCCTTCACTAGAATGATGCTCTGAATACCATATTCTATGGTACCCTAATTCATCTGTAAGCCTAGCAAGTTCTACTGTATTATTCATAGTGTCAATGGCCGTATTTCCCTTTGATATTATTCCTTGATCCCAAACACTTAACTTCATATTTAAACATCTCCTTCTATTCCAATAGCTATTGCTATTTATTTTTCCTAATATACAAAACACCCTATAGCTAGGCATTCTCATCCTGTCTAACTATGGGGTGAATTTTATATTAATAACCAATATATTCTTTCTAAATCATTACTATTTCATATTTTCCAAACTCTAAATCCCTTGGATTTTTAAAAAATTCTAGGTTAGCTAAATTACTTCCATTGTGCAATTTGATCAATTGGAAGACGTACAGATTTAAAACCATTGTCAGCAGCCTTACCAATTGAAATAAGCATAACTGGAACATAACGACTTTTATCTAAATCAAATACTTCTGCAATTTTATCCTTTTCAAAGCCACCTATTGGACATGTATCATATCCATGTGAACGTGCTACAAGCATTAGCTGCATAGCTACAAGTCCACCATCAATTAATACTGTCTCTTTGTTTACTTGTGGATCTAATTTTGATGCATGAGCTGTAATACCTCTTATTTGTTTTTCCTTAACTTCTATAGGCATATAGCCAAGCTCTACAGCCTTACTGTAAATTTCTTCACTATAATCAAAATTCTTAAGATCTCCAAATATAGCTATTACTGCTGAAGATGTTTCAACTTGAATTTGATTAAAGCTTGCAAGTGGAGCAAGATTTGCCTTCCCTTCCTTGCTTTCAATTACAAGAAAACGCCATGGCTGCATATTAAGTGAAGAAGGTGCAAGTGTTGCTTCTTCAAGTATTTCTACCATCTCTTCTTTGCTTATCTTTACAGATGTATCATAGGTACGAATTGAACGACGTCCCCTTAAAATTTCATTAAAATCATTAACCTCTTGTGTATTTCTCATATTTAAATTCCCTTCTTTTCATATTATTTAAAATATTTTCTTAATATCACCTTGAGTTTCGTTTAATATGTTAATTAATTACTCAAGTATTTGATTAGGATTCCTTCCCTCCAATAATATTTAATAAATTAATGGAGTTTTTTAGGCATTATCCTAAGACATATCTATATAATGCTTTTATTACAAAACCATATTTTCTTTTATCCATTCTTCTAAGGATTGAACTTTAAACTTAAACTCATCTTTTATTTTTTCATATAAAGATGCTATTGTTTCACCCTTAAGTACAGATTTCCATGACTCCTCAGCTTCCTTCATTAATCCTGTTAATAAGCACCCTCCTTCTTCACATTCTAATTCAAGCATATCATTTAACACACCTCTTGAAAAATAAAGAGATTGCTGTCCCTCTATAGCAAGATATATATCATATACCCTAATATCTTCTGGTCTTTTACTTAATCTAAATCCACCCTTTACACCTGGAACAGAAATAATTAAATCTGCATTAACTAACTTTCTTAATAGTTTTTGAAAATATGTTGAAGAGGCACCCAATTGCTGACTGATTGCTTCCCCTGGTAATACAGCCTTATCAGGTAACATATTTAAGATAAGAATTGCATAGACAGACTGTTCAACTCCAGTTTTCATCTTCATTATAAGCACCACCTTTATACATACCTTTTTATAATTTACATTTAGTTTAGATAACGCGGATAATTATTATCCACTTTAGTGTATCATAAAGTGTATTTTAAAGTCAACTTTTCTATTTTATCAATTATATTCTCTTAATATCATTATTTGCATTAGTGGTGATTACTATAGAAAAAGTATCGAAAAAAATAGTAGCCCAATATTTTAATTAGAGAACTACCATTTTATCTATAATTCCCTCTTTATCTTTTATATTATTAATAATCGAAATAAGAGTTTTTAGAAACATATTTATATATAGCAAAACGTCAAAAAAGGTTGCAGTCTAAACTACAACCTTTAACAATCTAAAATTATCTTCTATTTTGTTCTTTTTTAGCTCTTCTACAAGATACGCATCTTGTTGGCTCATTTTCGAATCCTTTTTCTTTATAGAATTCTTGTTCTCCTACTGAAAATATGAATTCGCTTCCGCAATCTCTGCATGTTATTGTTTTATCTGACATAAATGTCCCTCCTAAAATTAAAGATTCTAATTTGATATAATAATCTCTAATTTGCGAGAAACTATTTACCCAAATGAAACTTTTTATTGTTAGCAAACTTTGCTACTCATTTATAATAACACAGTTTTTATTTAATAGCAACCTTTTCTGTAAATAATTTTTCTTATAACCGATTTTTAACAGAAACATTAGTCTTTTGCAAGATATATAAACTCCTAAGACTATAAACCTCACTTCTAAAAAAACTCGACTTGTATTTACTTTCTGAGTCAGTTCACCTAACCAAATATAAAATTTTGAGGCTTACTTATGGTTATGGTCCGCTTCACCGCACCGTAAGTAAAAAAGTTTAAACTTCCCCATATACAATATAATTAATATAATTTCAAATTCAAGTTTTAACTATATTTTTATAAAAAATAAGTAGCAAAACCACCTAGATTCTACTACTTATTTCAAATTAATATTTAACCAATTTGGTGTTTTCTTATCTTTCCAAACAACTTCACCATCTTTAATAACCATAACTAATTTAAACATTTCTGAATTATCGTATATATTAATTTTATCACATATATTAATGACTTTACTCAAATTTGCTAAAGAATCGAAGTATCTTCTTTCTATAGCCTCAACTGGTATTCCATGACCACCTTTTCTTACTCGTATTGCAACTCTTTCTTTTGCAATATCAACACTTTTTACCCCTATATAATTCATAGTAACATAAAATC
>JAHAIU010000360.1 GCA_018372555.1 Clostridium sp. | reverse complement strand
TATCTCTATTTGTTGGTACAACTATAACGTCTAATGCATAAATTTCTCTAAATTCATTTTCTTCAGTTAAAGCAGTACCTGTCATACCAGAAAGCTTTTGATACATTCTGAAATAGTTTTGGAATGTAATAGTTGCTAGAGTCTTAGACTCTCTTTCAATCTTAACTCCTTCTTTAGCTTCTATTGCTTGGTGAAGGCCATCAGAATATCTTCTACCTTCCATAAGTCTTCCTGTAAACTCATCTACTATAATTACTTGGCCATCCTTAACCATATAATCCTTATCTATTTTCATTCCATAGTTAGCTTTAAGAGCTTGAGTTATATAGTGTTGTAATTCTAAGTGATCTGCATCAGCATAGTTATCTATTCCAAATGCTCTTTCTGCCTTAGCTACACCAGCATCAGTAAGCATTACTGATTTAGCTTTTTCATCTATAGTATAGTCTTCATCAGCTAATAATTGCTTAACAAAGTTATCTGCTACATTATAGAATTTAGTAGATTTTTCTCCTGCTCCAGAAATAATTAATGGTGTTCTAGCTTCATCAATAAGAATAGAGTCAACTTCGTCAACTACTGCAAAGTTCAGTTTTCTTTGAACTTTTTCTTCTTTGTAAATTACCATATTATCTCTTAAGTAATCAAAACCAAACTCATTGTTAGTTCCATATGTTATATCTGCTGCATAAGCTGCTCTTCTCTCATCTGACTTTAACCCATGAACTATGCATCCTGTAGTTAAGCCTAGGAAATTATATAATTGTCCCATCCATTCAACGTCTCTTTTAGCAAGATAATCATTAACAGTAATTAAGTGAACACCTTCTCCTGTTAATGCATTTAAATATAAAGGAAGAGTTGCAACTAAAGTTTTACCTTCCCCTGTTTTCATTTCAGCGATTCTACCTTGGTGTAGTACCATACCCCCAATTAATTGAACTCTATAGTGTTTCATACCAAGAACTCTTGATGAAGCTTCTCTACATACTGCAAATGCTTCTGGTAGTATATCATCTAAAGTTTCTCCATTTTTTAGTCTTTCCTTAAATTCAAAAGTCTTAGCTGTTAATTCTTCATCAGTAAGCTTTTGCATGCTTGAATCTAAGGCTTCTATTTTATCTGCAATTTTTTCTAATTTCTTTACTTCTCTCTCACTGTATGTGCCAAATAGCTTTTCTAAAAATCCCATTCTTCTTTTCCTTCCAATATTATATTTTAAATAATTAAAAGTTTTCGATTTTCATTAATAAATTATACCATTTTATTAACAATTAATTCAACAAATATGTTACATATTAATAAAATTATAACTAAAAAGGAAGTGCACTGCACTTCCTTTTTAGTTATATATTGAATTTACAATGATTTTTTATATATAGTCAGGTTCTAACAAACCATAATCTCCGTCTTTCCTTTTATATACTACAGCTATTTTATTTTCATCTGCGTCTTGGAATACAAAGAAATTATGTCCTACTAATTCCATTTGAAGTATTGCTTCTTCTACTGACATAGGTTTAATACCAAATTTCTTAGTCTTAACAACCTTACCATTTTCCTCGATTAATTCATCTTCAACAGCAACTTCATCAAATGTTTTGAATCTTAATGATTCATTATTTCTTCTAGATAACTTTGTTTTTTGTTTTCTTATTCGTCTTTCTAATTTAGCTACTACTAAATCTATAGACTTATACATATCATCTGTAGCTTCTTCAGCCCTTAGAACAACTCCATTAAATGGTATAGTGATTTCCACCTTTTGCTTATTTTTTTGAACTGATAATGTAGCCTTAGCTTCTACTTCAGGATTAAAGTATCTATCGACCTTAGATAACTTCTTCTCCACCATATCCTTTAGTGCTGGTGTTGCTGTCGTATTTTTTGCTATTACTGAAACTCTCATAAAAGTTCATCCCCTCTCAATATGCTTCTTAAAGTTAATTAGTAGAAACACTTTGTTATATTTATATTATACCATTAAGTAATCGTTTAAATCAAGGATAATATATCCATACGTTATCTGTTTAAAATTATTTTGTTACACTTTTCATTAAATTAATAAAAATATTTATTTTAAATTTTGTAAATATTAATTTAGACAATAAAAAATAGCCATTAGAATACTAATAGCTACTAGTTGTAAAGCTAGCTGACCTGGATTTTGCCCCCACACTCGCCTACTGGAGCTTTTGCTACTAGGAATTACCCCCTCACTACTAACCCTCTCAAAATTTTTGGTAGGACTTACTTCTATACCGCACCATGCTCATAAGGAATTTTTCCTAACTTACGTGGATCGTTTTGCCTGCGACTAGCATCGACTTTCATCCACAGACCTAATCTTTACTATATTATTATATAAAACTTTTGGCAACTGTCAATATATTTATTGA
>JAHAIU010000359.1 GCA_018372555.1 Clostridium sp. | reverse complement strand
AACTATTAATCAAAATTTTATTGTTTTATTTTATTTAACTTTTCCTCACAGCCTTTTACACATGAAGGAATTAAAAATACTATTATCCATAGTAAAAATTTTAATATACTATGCTTCATATAAAAATGAATTGTATATAGTAAAACAAAAGTTGGTATTGCAGATAATATAGTTAATTTATATTTTTTAAATTTGTTAAATAATTTTCTCATACAGTCCTCCTAATTTAATTCACTAATATGAAGCTTATATACATTTGATTCATATATTATATTTAGCTTATCATCATCTTCTGTTACATCACGAATAATTAACCTATCAGTGTTAATACTATTTACTTTCATTTTACTTAATCTCCCTCAATATATAATATAGAAATGACTCTACTTCATACACTCTTTAATAATTTCCTTTCACACTAAGCTCAATCATAAATTTACTCAATAATATTCGTTGAAATTCAACTAGTTTAAATTTACCTCTTCACTATCCTTTACATCTACTGAATTAAATTATTCAAGGAGTCCTTAACATATTGTGCGTAAGCCAAATTGAAATTCAAAAGATCAGACAATCATAATATATTAAAAGCTTATATCCAATAAAGGCTTATATCCACTTTCTAATTATTTTTATACAAATTATGCCATTTAAATTGATTTAATTCTAATTAATATGTAATTTTAATGAATATTTAAGAATATCTACTTCATTATCTTTATAATTCATCGATAATTAAACTATTGTCTTATATATGTATTTCAACTAATAATTTATATTTAAAGTCTTATATCATAATAATTTTAAAACAATTCTTTAGTAAATTACCTGAATTGAAATCATATATATCTTTTAATTTAGATATAAGTTGTTAAATAACTTCATATTTTAATGTTTTAATACAAAATGTAAATTAATAAAATATAAATTCTTTTTTGCGACTTATATATTTTAATTATTTTTTTATTTATTTTATTTTTGATGCGTATTTAAGGAGATTGAGATGGGAAAAAAACTAAATAATAAGACTGGTGTTACTAAACATATACATAAAATTTCATTTAAACTTATAGCAAATTTTGCTTTAGTTATTACTTTACTACTGTTTATCTGGGCCTTAGGACTCTATAATATTAATAAAATTAATCAAGCTTCAGAAAAACTTTATTTAAACAACACTTTAGGAATTTCATATATAAAGGAGCTAAGTGAAAATTCTACCTTTAATTATCTTAGCAGTAAGCTTTTAGTTAATAGTGAAGATGCTTCTGAGAGAAAAAAGATAATACAAGATATCACAACTAAAAATAGCAGAAGCACTCAGCTAATATCTTTATACAGTAGCTCCACTACTTCATCTGAAGATAGTGAAAGATTTGATGAGATAGTTACAACTCTAAAAAAGATTCAAGAAACCTCAGATAAAATTATATCTTTAGTTAATGATAATAAAATAAATGAAGCTTCTAATTATGTTGAAGAACTTGATACTCTAAGAGGAGACCTTACTCTTAAGTTAGATAAGCTAATAGAATTAAATAATCGTTGGGCTGAAAATTCTCTTATAAAGAATAGAGAAACTTATAATTATTCAGTTAAAATTACAACTATAGTACTAGTTATATCATTAATCCTTGTATTAATATTTGCAACAAGAATAACCACTAGAATATCAAAATCGCTAAAAAAGATAATGACTTTATCAAATAGATTAGCAAAATATGACTTATCTGAAAATATAAATATAAAGAATAAAGATGAATTTGGAGAAATTGCAACTTCATTAAATATAGCTCAAGAAAATTTAAGAAAAATTATAACCTCAGTAATTAATAGTACCGAAAAAGTTAATTCTTCTAGTGAAGATTTGTCTACTGCTATTGAAGAAGTTACTTGTCAATTTGATCAAATTAATGATTCCTCATTAGAAATTAGCTCTACAGTTGAGGAAACTAGTGCTATAACAGAAGAATTATCTGCCTCTATACTAGAGGTAACTTCAAGTATAGACGTACTTTCTGAAAAAGCTACTGATGGTAACATAAATTCAGAAAAGATAGAAAGAAGATCCACTAAAATTAAAGATAATACTGCATATGTAATTAATAATACAAGTAATATTTATAGAAGTTTTGAAAATAATATAAAGACATCAATAGAAAAAGGACGAGTAGTTAATGAAATAGTGACTATGGCAAATTCTATTGAAGCAATTGCTGAACAAACAAACCTTCTTGCTCTAAATGCAGCAATAGAAGCAGCTCGTGCTGGAGAACAAGGAAAAGGATTTGCAGTAGTTGCAGAAGAAGTTAGAATGCTTGCTGAACAGTCAAAGTCTTCTGTTCAAAACGTGAAGAATACTATAAATGAAGTGAAAACAGCATTTAATAATATTACAGATAGTAGCAATAAC
>JAHAIU010000358.1 GCA_018372555.1 Clostridium sp. | reverse complement strand
ATATGAATCTTTGTATTCCTTATTTAAGTGTAGAAAAAATTCTAGATAAACTTGTAGTTCAATATTGGTTTAAAGCTAATGATTCAGAGCTTCAAGAAGAAGCAAGAGAAAAGCTTAAAAAAGGAATAGAACCTGTTGAAGTTAAAATGCACGTAGAGCTTGGGAATACTGAAATTACCATTGATAATTTTTTAAAGCTAGTTAAAGGCGATGTTTTAATATTAAATTCTCAATACAGCGATCCTGTAAAAGTATTTGTTGAAGGAGAAGAATGCTTTGTAGCTAAGCCAGGAATTATTGGAAGAAACATGGGAGTAGAACTTTTAGATATATTAGATAAGGATGTGATTGAGAATGAGTAATGGTTTTTTATCTCAAGAGGAAATAGATTCTTTATTAAATGGTAGTCCAGAACCATCTAATGATGCAAGTCAGTTTAATAGGGAAGGAATTATATCAGAGCTCGAAAGAGATTTGCTAGGTGAAATAGGGAATATTTCAATGGGATCTGCTTCTACAGCTTTATATCAATTAATAAATAAACCAGTTAATATAACTACACCAAAGGTTACTGTTACAACATTAAAGGCTATTAAAGAAGCCTTTAAATATCCTAATATTATTTTAGATGTTAAATATGTGTCTGGAATAACTGGTAGAAATATATTAATTATGCAAACTACTGATGCAGCAGTAATTGCCAACCTTATGATGGGTGGGGATGGAAAGATATCTAGTGCTGAGTTATCTGAGCTTGAAGTAAGTGCTGTTCAAGAAGCAATGAATCAAATGATAGGTTCTGCAGCAACTTCAATGGCAACCATGTTTGCAAGGGAAGTAAATATATCACCTCCTAAATCAAAGATATGGAAAGATATTGGAGAACAAATAAGTGACTCTATACCAGAAGATGAGCCAATTGTAGAAATATGCTTCGACTTAATGATTGAAGGGTTACTTCAATCTAATATGATGCAAATTCTACCTATAGATACTGCTAAAAAGATAGTATCTATAATGATGGGTGAAGAAGAACAATCAGATAATGGAGTAGTAAGTAGTGCTATGGATGAAGTGGCATTAGGTATTACACATAAGGAACCTACATATGGGGAAGCAAATCATTACTCTGAAGGGGGCATACATGTGAATAGCCATGAAGTTTATCAAGAGCCAAGACCATTACAAGAGCCAATAGTTCAACAACCTGCACCTATCCAAACTGAGAAACAAGTTGAAGTTCATGGAGCAAGTTTTGAAGCCTTAGGTCAAGGGCAAGTTGGTGAATCTCATAGAAATATAGATTTAATATTAGATGTACCACTAGAAGTATCTGTTGTACTTGGAAGAACTAAGAAAAGTATTAAAGATATTCTAAACTTAAGTACAGGATCATTAATAGAACTTGAAAAGCTAGCTGAAGAACCGGTTGAAGTTTTAGTAAATGGTAAGAAAATTGCTTACGGTGAGGTAGTTGTTGTAGATGAAAACTTCGGTGTTAGAATTACTAGCATTGTAAGTGGAGCAGAAAGAATTAAATCGCTTAAGTAAAATAGGCGCTTTAGAAGCACCCTATTTTAATGAGAAATTAAGAATTAAAAATAAAGAATTGATATGAAAACTCCTTAGGGAGTTTTTTCTATATTAATTCTTTATTAATCTTTAAATTACTAAACCTTTAAAAAAGTAATTCGATATATAAAATATAAGATGCTTGGAGGTTAATATGAATATTAAAGGTATAAATTATTCAAATGGAATTGATTATTATAAGAATAAGACAATTAATAATACAAATAAAATTAAGACTAAAATAACTTACGACAGAATAGAATTATCAGATGCTTCAAAAGCGTTAAGAGATTATGGAATAGATAGAAACTTTGACAATAGGAAAAGAGTTGCAGAGGTTAAAAATCAGATAAGTAGCGGCACTTATTCATATGATGCCAAACTTATTGCAAAGGGAATTGTAGACTCAATGAGAGGAACTGATTAAGAATGAGTAGTTTAAAGGAAATATTAATAGTAGAAGGTAAAAGACTTGAAGAATTATTAGTGCTTCTTGATAAGCAGTATAAGCTTATATTAAATAAGGATATATTTAATATGGAGGCTATAACAGAAGAGATTCAATTAAAGAATAAAGAAGTTGCAGAAGCCGAAGTTCAACGAAGAAAATTCTTAGGTAATACATCTATTAAAGAATATGTTAATAATTCAAAGGATAGCGAATTAGATGAAGTATATAGAGCGATGCAGAGACTATTAAATGAACTTATACTTCAAAAGGATACTAACGAATTATTAATAAAGCAACAAGTAGCTCTTACTAATAAACTACTAAACATAATGAATCCTAAAAAAGATGCAGCAACGTATAATTCTTATGGAAATATAAAAAGATAGGTGGATGGATTATGTCAGG
>JAHAIU010000357.1 GCA_018372555.1 Clostridium sp. | reverse complement strand
TACCAAAAACCTCTTCATATATAATCCTCCCTTGTAATTCCTATATTAATTATCAGTATATTACATAAATATCTATATTAATTATATACTATTTATTTACTTTTTTCATAAATACTATTATAAATTATTACAAAAATACACATATATAAATTATTTTATAATATTCTCCTTCTTAAAACCATCTCAAAATTATATATGTACATTTAAAAACTAAAAAATTAAGTTCTGTAAAAAATATTTATAATATATTTTTACAGAACTTATACTCATATTATTTTATTTAAGATATTTTCTTAGAAATATGTATTAAATCAAATATATCTATTATTCCATCATTATTTAAATCATATATTTCTTCAAAACCAACATCTGTACTTTGTAGATTATACTTTATGGCAACTAAAGATAAGTCTAATAAATCTATTTCTCCATCCCCATTTATATCCTCTGGAATTTCTTTTCCTATGCTTTTATATTTCACAGAAAAGTTTCCTGAATTAAAAGAATTTATACCTACATAAGCTTTACCACCATTTATCTTGAAGCTTATATTAGTATTTTTTTCATTAGAAACACTCATACCTTCATTTACCCAAGTTTCTCCATCAAAATATTTAACTTCCGTACTAATTTTATTACTATCTATATATGCAATATAAGGTATTCCTCTATAAACATCTAATTCAATATTCATCGCATTCCTATCAGCAAAGCTTTCTCCAAGTTTATTCCATGAACTTCCGTTATAGAAATATGCCTCTGATCCATTTCCATCAAAAGTTGGAGTCATTGCAAGATATATTCCATTATTACTAGCTTTTATATTTACACTTGATGCATTTACGTTTAGCCCATCAATACTTGTCCATTTATTATTTTCATATCTCTTTACATAAACTTTATTACCTTTATTAAAATCAGTAAATGACACATATACCTCTCCATCCCATTCACTTAAAGATGGCTTTACAATATATCCACTATGCACTGACTCTCCTAATAATTCAAATTTATTAGTTTCTTGATTTAACTTTGACACCTTTAATATATCTGTATACGGTTCTGTATAAGCAACATATATCCCATTATTTCCAGCTATCATATCAGAATACTGGCTCTCTCCTTGTGTAAGGACTTGAACCTTTTGCCACTTGTTATCTTCATACTTTACCACTGTAACTCTATAATTTTTATCATGATACAACACATATGGTATATCATTAAATACTTTAATCTTAGGCTCATTCCCCTGTTCGTTTAAAATATTATCCCCTAATGTAATCCACTTTGATCCGTCATACATTTTACTTTTAAGTATTTTATTAAATTCACCTTCACTATATACTGTATAGACTTTATTTCCTACAACATCAATATCAATATTGTAATCAGAACCAATAGAAACAACCTTTTCTCCTAGTACATCCCAAATCCCTAGGTTACTTGTATCTGCAAAATTAATATCAAAAGTTATCTCTTCCCCTGCTTCTGAAACATTGTCAATTAAAATTCCACTATTTTGTCCATTAGAATATGTACCTCTAATAATACCATTTCCATCTATTGAATATCCTGTCATACTACCTGCTGTATTACCATCTTTTGCTTCTGATGTAACATTAGCTTTAGAGTTAAATTGTGTTACTTTTGCAAAGTCTACGTTTATTCCAGTAAGTGTTTCTCCTGTTATACCGGCTGCTGTCCCATCAGCTTTTACAAGCCTTCCTAAATTTATATTAGTTAGATCGAATCCTGTACCATTCCCACCAGTTACAGTTGTTAATTTACCATCCACACTAAACTTTAAAGATGATTGAGCAAAATTCAAATTCCCTACTGGCAAATAAACTTTATCTGTTCCATTAACTGTTATTTCATAATGAGTTCCTGGTTGAACTGGTGCTTGTCCAGGAAGATTTACTGAAGGTAAACTAATATTCCAAGAACTATTTTCATTTGGTGGATTTGGTTGAAAAGCATCATCTTTAGTAAATTGAATATTCATAACATATTTATTACCTTGACTATCATAAAATGACATTGTATTTTTTTGTTCTTTATTTGTTGTTTGATTAAAGTTACCTGTAAATTATATACTTGTTGTTTTTTGTGCTGGAGAGTATAAGTTATCGCCATCATATATATTAATAGGTGTAACTGTATCTTTAATTATTTTTTGTTGACCTGGATTATCTGGGTCTTCTACAGCTTTCCAACCACAAACATTAAAACCATTTGGATCTACAAGATTACCTTTAGCATCTACCTCAAAAACACCCGCTCTAGTAAATGAAAAACCACTAGCATCTTTAACAATAAAGAAACCATCACCATCTATCATAAGGTCACTACCATAATCTGTTCTTTGAGCAGCACCTTGTCCCATAACATTAACTATAGTACCTACATTTGCACCCATACCTATTTGT
>JAHAIU010000356.1 GCA_018372555.1 Clostridium sp. | reverse complement strand
AAAATAGAAGTTGATATAAAGAGAATAGTACCTATAACTAAAAAATATAAAATTTTAAATATTCCTTTTATTAGGGGGATATTTGTGCTTATTGACTCCTTAATTACTGGAGTTGATACATTAAACTATTCAGCTTCCTTTTTTGAAGAAGAGGAAGAAGAAAGTAAATTTGAGAAATGGCTTAAAGATAAATTTGGTGATAAAGCAAATAATTTAATAATGGCTGGAACTATGGTGATGTCCTTTGCAATAGCTATAGGATTATTTATTGCTGTTCCAACAGGAATTGCCTCGATCTTTAGTATTTTCAATTTACATCCAATAGCTTTAAATTTAATTGAAGCTGTTATTAGAATTATGATCTTACTTGGATATATGTATGTTATAAGTAAGATGGAGGATATCTATAGGGTATTTCAATATCATGGAGCAGAGCATAAAACTATATTTTGTTATGAAGCGGAAGAAGAATTAACAGTAGAAAATGTAAGAAGATTTGAAAGGTTTCATCCAAGATGTGGAACTAACTTCTTATTCTTAATAATGTTTGTTAGTATTTTAATCTTCAGTTTTACTGGCTGGGGTGGATTTTTTGAAAGATTAGTTTTAAGGATTGTGCTTATACCTATAGTATCTGGAATAACTTATGAATTAATTAGATGGCTTGGAAGGAGCGAAAATTTTATGTCTAGGATTATAGCTTATCCAGGGCTTAAATTACAAGAGTTAACAACTAAGGAACCAGATGATTCTCAGCTTGAAGTAGCAATTGAAGCTCTGAAGAAGGCTGAAGGAATAAAAGATAAAAATAAGAACATTGGAGAACTTTTAGAAAATGGTTCAAAGGTTCTTAAAGATAATGATGTAGATACCTATATACTAGATGCTCAACTTTTATTAGGAATGGTATTAGGTAAGGATAAGATATACTTAATAACTAATAGAGATAAAGAAGTTTCTGTTAAGGACGAAAAAGAATATTTAAATTTAATTGAAAAAAGAAGCAAAAAGATGCCTATCAAATATATATTAGGGGAAACTGAGTTTATGGGCATAGATTTAGATGTAGAAGAAGGCGTACTTATTCCTAGAGGTGATACAGAAGTATTAGTTGAAGAAGTATTATCTCTAATTAAGGAAGATGATTCTTTAGATGTATGTGATCTTTGCTCAGGAAGTGGAGCTATTGGAATATCATTAGCTATTTTAAGAAAAAATATAAAGGTAGATGAAATAGATAATTATGATATACCAGAGAAAGTAACTAAAAGTAATATACTTAAACATGCTTTGGAAAATAGAGTTAAATTTATCAAAAGTAATCTTTTAAGGGAAGTAATAAAGCAAGAGAAGAAATACGATATAATTGTATCAAATCCTCCATATATTAAGGCTTCAGAAATTGATAATTTAATGGATGATGTTAAGGTATATGAACCTCATATAGCATTAGATGGTGGTGAAGATGGACTTGTGTTTTATAGGAAAATAATTAAAGAAAGTAAACTTGCATTAAAGGATAATGGATTATTAGCCTTTGAGATAGGTCATGATCAAGGTGAGTCAGTAAGAAGGCTTATGGATGAAGAAGGTTTTTCAAATATAAGATTAGTTAAAGACTTAGCAGGTTTAGACAGAGTTTTACTAGGTTACTTTAATTGTTGATAAATTTCTACTTCTTATGATATAATATGGAGATGTAAAAAAATAAAGTACGGAGTGATATTTATGTTATTAGATAAACTGGCTTTTATAGAAAATAAATATGATGAGCTATCAGTGAAAATATCAGATCCTTCAATTATGGCTAATCAAGCTGAATGGAGAAAGCTATGTAAGGAGCATGCTGATTTAGAGATTATAGTTACTGCCTATAAAGAATATAGAAGTGTTATAGATGATTTAGAAGCAAATAAGGAGATGTTATCAGAAGAAAGCGATAAAGAAATGAGAGAAATGCTTTCTGAAGAAATATCAATGTTAACAGCTAGAGAACAAGAATTAGAAAATCATATACAAATTTTATTATTACCTAAGGACCCTAATGATGAAAAGAACGTTTTTGTTGAAATCAGAGGTGGTGCTGGTGGTGATGAAGCAGCATTGTTTGCAGCAAATTTATTTAGAATGTACACTAGATATGCTGAAACTCAAAGATGGTCTGTAGAGCTTATGAGTGCTAATGAAACAGACATCGGTGGATTTAAAGAAGTTGTATTTATGATCAAAGGTCATGGAGCTTATTCTAAGCTAAAGTATGAAAGTGGAGTTCATAGAGTACAAAGAGTTCCAGACACTGAATCAAGTGGTAGAATTCATACATCAACAGCAACAGTTGCTGTACTTCCAGAAGTAGATGATGTAGAAATTGAAATTCATGAAAAAGACTTAAGAATAGATGTTTATAGAGCTTCTGGTAATGGAGGACAATGT
>JAHAIU010000355.1 GCA_018372555.1 Clostridium sp. | reverse complement strand
AAATTTATAGAGCCTAACTTAACTACTATAGACCAGAACATGTCTTTATTAGGTGAGAATGCAGCATCTTTACTACTTGAAAAGATTAATACTAATAATGAGTATAGTAAGAATATTATACTTAATAACGCATTAGTAAAAAGAGATACAGTTGCTACGCTTTCTGATAGTATCTAAAATTTTATATAATATAAAAGGAGATAACTTTGGGGTTATCTCCTTTTCTGCTATCTTAATACCTACTTTTATTTGATGGTCTACTTTTTCTATTTAAATATAGTTTTATATTTAAATAGACAGCACAATCTAATCAAATTACCTTAGTGCTGAATCAATAATTTCTTTTATTGTCACATTAGAATTATGATATCTAATTTGATTACATGTCCTATTTTCAAATTCTATAGCTTTAAATGGACATAAATTAATACAGGCTAGACACTGCTCACATTTATTATCCCATTTTGGAGCTTTATTTATAATTTCAATATTATTTACAGGGCATACTTTCTTACATTGTCCGCAACCTATACATTTTTCATTTACCCAAAAATACTTTGCTTCATCTTTAATACGTTTCTCTAACTTTTCTTTACTAAAATGAGAATAAGGATGATGTTTCTTTATATATAGTCTCTTCTCTATTCCTATTTTCTTTCTATTATTTATTATTTTAGCTATCTTTATTAATTTCTTATCAGCTCTTTTATAAAGTATATTTTTCAATTTAAAACTTAATTTTCCAAGACTACTTCCATCTATTAAAAAATTATATGGCATAACTAGCTGAAATCCTGCTGATAATTCCGAACCATTTTTCTTCAAAATATCAGAAAATACATCAAGTGATATCCCCATGTAAGCTCCACTATTTACTATAGCAAAAACATACTTATCTTTTAAATCTAAATTATTAATAAAATCCTGAACAATAATAGGTACAGTCTGATAATATAATGGAAATACAAATCCTATGACCTCAACTTCTTCCATATTTATAGGATTATTTATTACCTTGGGAATAGATATAATCTCTGCATCAAGCATCTTTCCTAAGTTTTTCGCAAGCATCAAACTATTTCCTGTACCTGTAAAATAATATATTTTTGTACTCATTTTCTATGCTTCATCCCATTTCCAGCCATCAGTACCTGCTCCAACTTCAAAGTGATACTTAACAATTCCAAGATCTAAGTCACTGTAAATTGCTCTTAAAGCCTTAGCCTTCACTATGTTTCCAGCCTTTAATTCAATTAAGAATTTCTGTTGATTTAAAGAAGTTGGTGCAAGCCTAGCAGCTTCCATTCCTCTTCTAAACCAATCAGGCATTTCACCATTTACAATAGAAAGTTCTTCTATTGTTTTTGTCTTATGTGCAAATCCAGATGTCTCACCATATCCTAAAGCAATTACACAACATAGTTTCTCTCCTCTATTAACTTCACATTTAGTTTTTCCTTTTCCATAGGTAAGTCCCACCCAACATGTATTAAGACCTAATTGTGTTGCTCTTAATACAATTTTTTCACCGTAGTATCCAGTCTTTTCTTGAAGATCTTTACTTTTCTTACCTACAATTGCAATATAATTTTTTACATTTTTCATCTTCCCATAACGTGCCATAAAATTATCAAATGCTTCTGGTTCATCAATGCATAACTGAATATGCATATCTCCCTCTATATTGCACTCATTGATCACCTTCTCCAGCTCATTTTTTATATTCTCGTCAATTTTCCTATCAGTATAACTACGCACTGAATGACGTCTATTAATCGCTTCTAAAATATCCATAATTACTCCCCCATTTAAAAATTCTATATTATATATTAATTTCTTATTAATATACTTTCTGTATAAATAATCTCTGCCATTATTTATCCTTATTCTTCAATAGATTGTCTTTCAACATCACTTTTTGAGCACTCTTTATCAGATATTTCTTGAACAAGGTCATATATATTACCCATGAATTCTGCTAATTGTTTCCAAACAGTCTCATTTGCATTTACATAATAATAATTTTTAGTTCCTTCACGATACATATTAATAATCCCTGCATTCTTTAATATCTGTAAGTGATGTGATACTGCTGGTCTAGAAAGATAAGTTTTTTCTGTAATTTCTCCAACTCTTATCCCATGAGTATCACTTTCAAGCAATGCTATTATAATCTGATGTCTTGTTTCATCTCCTAAAGCTACAAATGCTTTTTGACATTCCTTAAATCCCTTTGCTAGCTCTAATCTTTGTTTATGACATTCTTCCATTTGTTATAATCCTCTCATCTACATTATTTTATAAATATATAGCTCCAGGCTTTATATCAGTATCATGAGTTGCAAATACTCCTATGCAATTTTCTTTATTAGCCATGTTATTTACCCATTTTAATGATTGTATCATTTGATCTTTATTTGTCATTGGGCCAGGTAAACGTAAGCTTTCCCATGAAT
>JAHAIU010000354.1 GCA_018372555.1 Clostridium sp. | reverse complement strand
TATTGCTAGCATTAATGGCGATGACCACTTCAACCTGATCTTTAAGCTCTTGAAGGAGCTTGATTTTATTGTCAGGCTCATAACCAGGAAGGACACGAGCAGCGTGGAAGTCCTCCAACATTTTGCCACCAAACTCCAAGTAGAGCTTGCCGTCAAACTGGTTAATACGCTCCAAAATATGGTCGCGTTGCAGATTCAAATACTGTTCAGAACTAAAAGCTTGTTTCTTCATAAATAAAAATACCTCTGAGAAAAATTATATCAAATGCCTGAGGTAAATGCTATTGGCGAAAGACGATTTATTGGATTTTAAAATAACTTCAATGTATGTCTTTTTCTTTTTATCAACAATAGTGTATTTGAGTGGGTTATTGCATTTTGATATAATAGAAATCATGATGAGTATTATTTTTACAATATTGTTATTTTCAGTTGTGTTTTGTGTTTTTCTATTTCCATATTTTAAGAAAAATAGAATATTAGCCATTGGCCCTAGTATTATACTTGTTATTATTTTGATAGCATTTGGTGGTCTTACTACTTCTCAGTGGGGATTTCTTTCTGCTGCCTTGGCAGTTGGCTCTATGTTATTTACAGAAGATTTTTTTACAAAATTTTTTGGAGTTAAATTATCTTTAAGGGCAAGCTCTATTTTAGTACGTGGAAGAGTGATAATAGTTCTAATGGCACCAATATTATTTATCTCAGTAAATCTAATAACATCACAATGTGTTGAGGAAAAAATTCTACATAATAAATTAGAGTATATTAAATATGACCCTAAAGAAGTTAAATTATTTGAAAATGGTAAAGAAATAAAGGCAATTGGAGATAGTAGTTTAAGGAATACAAAGTACATTCTTGATTTTATTGATGGAGAACATGTAAGACATGGAATAATAAGTTTAGAATTTGATAAAATAATAAATAAATTATATTCATTTAAAGATTTAACTGTAAAGTATCGAGGCATTGATTTTAAGATAGAAAATGTTACTTTTGATGAGCAAATGGGAGTTTACTATTTATTTGTGCATAAAAGAAACTTAAATAATAACGAGACAATTGCTAAGTTATTGACATCTCTACTTAGATTTATTTTTATTGAGTTAATTGGAATGGTATGTATAAATGTTTATTTTCGTTGCTTTTATAGAAATCCCAAAGAAAATTGGTTGTTAAAATTTATTAGTCGTGAAAAATCGGGTATTGATATTCAAGGTCATTGGTTCTTGTTGAATAAGTATGAATTTGATAATAGGGAGTTCTTATTTTCAGTGTCAAGTTTTTATATTCTAGGTAATCTATTATACATAGGAAAAGAAGTTTATCAATTAATTAAAAAAAATGATAAAATAAGCATAAAATCGCAACCGGGAGTCTCTTTTGAGATTCTAGATGACTATACTATAAAGTACGACGAATATACGTTTATACATTCATATTCTAAAAAGAAAAAAGATTTATTTGTAAAATATAAGGTTCCAAAGAATAGGTTTGGAAACAAAGTGTATTTTAAAGAATCAAATGAAAAAATTTTGTTAGGTGAAGATTTAGCAGATAAGGAAAATGTACTTTGTTTGGATATGCAGAATAATAAATTAATTGAAACACGATTAAAATTTCAAAAAAAATGTTATTTTGTAGCGGAGGAAATAACTAATTTAGAATCATCAGAACAAAGCATTCTCTATAGCAGTGAAGATATACCAATAGTATACATTAATAAACCTGACAAACGCGAGATAATTGTTGGTGGTGTAAGGTATATTGAAATTAAAAATCAATAAGATTAAACATTCAATAGTATTTTGTTAATAATCCAATACTTTTCTTTAGAAAAGTGTTGGATTATTTTGATAGAGATGTACTAAGTTTTTCAGTCATCTAATGTTAAAAGTTACAAGTGATTTTGCCTATTATCTTGAATCTAAGTTTCCTATTTTTTGGATAAAGGCGTATAGATCTTTAAACAACGTTGGTGATCCGAGTTTCAAAATCTTGTCTTGTATGTAGAAGAAGTTGTTTTCTAAAAAGTTTCAGATAAGTTTGACTATATTTTTTGGAGATTTCGAACGGTTTTTTATTGCCTCATTACATAGCTAACTTATAAAGGAGTTGTGCTAAAATTTTACTTTCCTCTGCTGACAACTGGTAATTGCTGATACCTTAAGCCATGTTTTGAACTAGATTTGTTTTAAGGGGCTATTAGTATTTAATTTTATATCAGACTGGTCTTTTGAAAAGAATAGGATTTATTGCAATTTTAAATCTATATATGTTTATCATTATAGAATACTCATGTAGAAATATTGAGTTAATCGTTATTGTATAGAGGTCCGATATTGACTTGGTGAGCAGTCATAATACTGCCGAAAGGCTTTTGAAAAATGCAAAGGGTCCAGATAGCCTACAGAATAGGCGATAATTTTTATAGGTTGATCAGTGGTTTTCAAGAGTTC
>JAHAIU010000353.1 GCA_018372555.1 Clostridium sp. | reverse complement strand
AATAATACTACTTACTAAATCCTCATCAAAAAAATTTAAGTATTTTCTATTTATAGGCTTATTATATCCGCAATCCCCTATTCCCTCTAAGGCTAATTTTAATGTATTATATGCATTTAAACTGTTAATTTTAAAATCTAAGTTTATATTACTCTTTTTGTATTCCTCTACTCCCTCTAAATCTTCCTCCCTATAAATATGGTAAGCAGGATAGTAAGTATCTACATATAACTGAATTCCTAAGGCTGCTGCCCTTATGCAAAAATGTCTATCCTCTCCAACAAATGAAATATTATAAAGCCTACTAAAATTAACTCCTTTATTTAATGAAGATTTATCTATTAATGTACATGCTCCTAATCCCCCTACCTTATATGTCCCTGGTTTTTTTAACATCTCTATAAAAGAAAACTTTCTCTTTACTTCTTCATCCTTACTTATTTCTTCTCCATAGTCACTATCATAAAGTGTATAATTATCCTTAATCCAAACTTGAGGTTCCTCCATGGAGCTTGGATACCATTTAGTCCAAAATACTGTTGATACTATTTCTTTATTTAAAGACAATAACCTTTTTAAAGTCTTTGGATGTAATATTAAATCAGAATCTATGAAAAACAAATAATCAAAGTCCTCTTTTTTAGCTATTTCTATAATGAAATTCTTAAAATCTATAACCTTGTTTACTATATCCTTAGACCATCTATGAGTAAAGTTATCACATATATAATTGCTCTCAACATTATTTAGCTTATATATATCAACATTTTCTTCACTCCTTCTAAAGCTCAATAAACTATCTGAGGATTCCTTTTCATCATTATCATCAATAAATATATATTTGATTTCTAAATCATCCTTTTCTAATTCTTTTAAAGAAGTTAGAAACTCTTCTAAAATATTAGTTTTCTGTTTTATAGGACTACCTATTAATACTTTCATTCATATCTCCTTAACAATTAAATACTACTTATCATATTATTCTTAAAACTATTAAAATCACCTTAAATAAATAATTTAAAGTAGAATTTAATAAAAATATGAATTTATCTATTATTAGCATATTTATTTATCATATTTTATTATGAAACTAAAGAAAAAGATACTATATACTATTACAACTTAGTAAATGAATACTATATTGTAAGAAATAATATGAAGAAATATAAAAAAGCTATAGAATTTTATAGAATCTTTTAGTGCTAACTATAAAATTTAATTCTATATAATAAATAAAGGAAGAGCTTTTACTCTTCCTTTAATAAATATATCTATAATTTTAGTAGTTCAATCTTAGTGGAACTTTATAGTTCTATAAAATGAATTCTATATTATTTAATCTTTTGTTATTCGAATTTATTATCTAATTCTTTTTCTCTAGTATTTGTTCTAAAACATTTAATCTAGTTTTTCCCAGAATTTGTTTAGGCTTTTTAGCTATTTCTCCATCTTTGTAAAACTTGTTCTTATTTGCTTGAATTACTGAAAATATCTTCTCTTCTAAATCTTCATCTTCAATATTTCCTTCGAAATAATTATCTATGTAGTTTCTCAAAGCATAGCTTAATTCCTCTTGATTTTTATAATATAGTCTAATTCCACCCTTATTCAAGAATATTATCCTCCCTAAAAAATCTACTTTTAAATATATTTTATACCAAATATATCTAGTTTACAACCTGATTTATAATTCTTAATTTTTATTTAATTATTATTTGTATTTATAAGTCACATTTAAGAAATAATACTTAATGAATACGTTATTTTAGCTTAATGATAAAAATTATCAATTATTTCACCAAAAACTGTTGACAAATTATTAAATAATAATTATTATTAATACATAGAGAATATTAAAAAGATTTTAGGAGGAAAAATTTATGTCATTAATAGGAAAAAAAATTGAAGATTTTAAGGTTCAAGCTTATCATAATGGAAAGTTTGTAGAAGTATCAAATGAAGATGTTTTAGGAAAGTGGGGAGTTTTCTTCTTCTATCCAGCAGACTTCACATTTGTTTGCCCAACTGAATTAGGAGATTTAGCTGATCACTATAATAGCTTTAAGGAAATTGGAGCTGAAATTTATTCAGTATCAGAAGATTCACACTTTGTTCACAAAGCATGGGCTGATACAACTGAAACTATTGGAAAGATTCAATATCCAATGTTAGCTGACCCAACTGGTAAGCTTGCAAGATTCTTTGAAGTTCTTATCGAAGAAGAAGGTATGGCTTTAAGAGGAACATTTATAGTTGATCCAGATGGTGTTATCCAAGCTTATGAAGTTCACCAAAACGGAATTGGTAGAAATGCTGAGGAGTTATTAAGAAAAGTTCAAGCTGCTCAATTCGTAAGAGAACATGGTGATGAAGTTTGTCCAGCAAACTGGACTCCAGGAGCTGATACTTTAGTACCAAGCTTAGATTTAGTAGGAAAACTTTAATATATAACATATGGGGAGGTTTA
>JAHAIU010000352.1 GCA_018372555.1 Clostridium sp. | reverse complement strand
ACTCTCTACTTATTATTTCTATTCTTCCAGGATAATATCTATTCATCTATTTTATAATTCTTCCAGGATAATATCTATTCATCTATTTTATAATTCTTACAGAATTACTTAAATTAACTTCTTTTCAAAACTCCTTCAGGAGTTTTTTTCATTAATTTTTCATTGTGCGACATCTCCATTATGAAATTAAATTTTTATATTGGCAAACCAAAAAGAGGATTCATATTCGAATCCTCTTTTTGGTTATAATAACACCATGAAAGAAATAAAATTATACTCATTCATCAAATAGGTTTCCCAATTGTAATAAATTTATTACACCTAATAATAATTTAGATAAATCACTTTCAGAAACTTAAGTAAAATTAATTTATAAAACTTAAATTAACCTACTTTAACAATTATTATATATTAGTTATTAAGTATATTAATTTCTTTCAAAATTTACTTTATCATAATCATTAATTTTCTCATTATCAATTACTGATTTTCTTGAAGCTGATGAATTCACCTTATTAAATGTATTCTTAGATTTAAATGGTGTTGCTAATGTACCTGCTCCATTTATGCAACCACCTTCACACATCATACCTTCTATGAAGTTTCCTTGAAGTCTTCCTATCTTAGCCATAGTCATAGCCTTCTTAATTTCAACTCCACCTGAAACCTTAACAGGATTAAAGTTTACTTCAAGCCCTTGACTTCTTACATAGTTTTCGATAGCAGCTGTTAAACCACCATGAGCTCCAAAGCCTCTTCCATAAATAGATGCATCATCCACTACTTCATCTTCACAAGCTTCAACTTCTATATCAAAAGCACTAAACAATGCTAATAATTCTTCAAAAGTTAAAACATAGTCTACTGCATCCTTAATCGGCTCTCTAACAGCCTCACTTTTCTTAGCCGTACAAGGTCCAATAAATACTACCTTAGCTTCTGGATCTACACTCTTAATGTATCTTGCTGTTGCAACCATAGGTGAAACTGTTCCTGAAATCTTAGATACTTCTGAAGGCATCATTTTTTCTATATAGCTTAGGAATCCTGGACAACAAGAGTTAGTCATATATGAATCTCCATTTTCTATTCTCTTGATAAACTCTTTACTTTCATGAACTGTTACAGCATCAGCTCCACAAGCTGCTTCTATCATATCTTCAAATCCAAGTTTCTTTATTGCATTTTTTATTTTACCATATCCAACCTTAGGTCCAAATTGTCCTGTTATTGCTGGAGCAACTACAGCATACATCTTTCTTCCTCTAGCAAGTCTCTTTGCAACAGGTACTATTAAGCTCTTATCCGAAATAGCTCCAAATGGACACGCACTCATACAACTACCACAGTTAACGCAAGTTTCTTCCTTAATAACAGCTCGTCTATCATCTTTACTTATATCTAAAGCCCCTGTTGGACAAACTCTCTTACAAGGTCTCATTACTTCAGCTATAGCATCATATGGGCAAGCTTTTTTACACATACCACATTCTTTACATAACTCTTGATTTATATAAGCTCTTCCTGCTACATAAGTAATAGCTCCAAAATTACAAGCCTCATGACACTTGTGTGCCAAACAATTTCTACAAGAATCTGTAACGCTATACTTGTTTATTGGACATCTATCACAAGCTGCCTCTATTACATATATAATTTGATCATCTTCTCTAATATCTACAAATTCATCATCAATATTATCTCCATTAGCTAAATACCCAGCTGCAAGTTTTGCTCTTTCTAAAACTATAGCTCTTTCCTTATAAACACAGCATCTATACATAGCTATATCCCCTTGTATTATTTCATAGGGAATCTTTTCTATAGTTTCAGTAGTTAAGTTATTATCCTTCGCTAACCTTGCCACCTCTGTTAATACATCATGCTTTAACTTTTTTAACTGAGTCTCAAATTGAAACATACCAATACCCTCCTATAAAAATAAAATTATCCATATCTCCCATATATAATTATAAGGTTTCTCCATGATAATTGCTATACTTTTCACAATATATTTTCTATTTTTATTATTTCACAAAGCCTATTTTATAAGGTTATTCTGAATATTAATGATATTTATTCTATGTATTTTCAATCTTTTATGTTAATTTTAAAACAAACTTTGCAACTGCTTTTTATTACATTTTAGAAAGTATTAATAATATCTTTTTATCATTATTATATTATTAATAATATTCAAGTTTTACTTAATATCATTTAACTATATAAATCTATACAATAACCTAACCTTATGAATTAGTATTTAATAATTAACAGTTAACAATCTCTTAAAGCACTTTCTGTAAACTATAAAATTAAAAATTTAAAGCTATCAAAAAGAAAACACTAACTTCAATTCTAACTTTTTAATAATTACTACGTATTACGCCAATGACTATTTATTATTAATTATTAAAATGAGCTCCCATTAAGGAAGCTCTTATTATTTCATATTTTGATTTTTTAACTTTTACTTTTTAATTTTTT
>JAHAIU010000351.1 GCA_018372555.1 Clostridium sp. | reverse complement strand
GATCCAGCTGGTCCCTTAAACATAGTTCCATCTTCCATCTTGTCATAAAGCTCTTTAAATCTCTTAGAATGATTTTCCTCTGTTTCAGATAACTCCTTGTAAAAATCAGCTATTTCATTAAAGCCTTCAGCTCTTGCCTCTGCTTCAAATCCTTTATAAATATCTTGATATTCACTGTTTTCACCTAAAACACTATCCATTAAATTATTTTTTGTACATCCAATTAAATTTAAATAAGTTCCATATACCTCTCTTGCATGAGCCAACTCATTTCTAGCAGTTTCATCAAATATTTCGGCAACCCACTGATATCCATCAAGCCTTGCTTTTTCAGCATATAAATTATATCTAGTCCTTGCTCTTGCTTCTCCAGCAAAAGTTCTAAATAGATTACCTTCAGTTTTACTTCCCTTTAAATCCATTGTATTCTCCTATAAATTTATACACTTATACATTATGCAACAATATAATCAGTTGTGACCCATTGTTTTAAATTGAGCAGGAGTTTTTAACATATTATGCTCGGACTCCGTCGCAATCTCCAAGTCAGCTTACGCACAATATGTTAAAAACCCCTTGTATAATTTAACCCGGTTGATTCAAGCCTAGTAAAGGAAGAAATTCAGTCGAGCTGAATTTCAATAAAAAATAGTGTAATCACCTAAAATATTTTAAATGGTAAATTACTAGCAAATATAAATTAATTTCTTATACACAAAGTGAATAAATGGAGTATACTTATTTTAAGTGCTATAAGAATAGAATTTTTACAAAAGAATGAAAATGCTATTGGGGGAAATGAAAATGGATAATTACATAATTGATACAATAAATCAAAATGATATTACTAAGATTCTAGATATTTATAATTCTAATAGAACTTTTTTAGAAAATCATATGGGTATTTCAAAGGTTTCTAGCGACTTTATAATTAATGAAATTGAAGAAATGAAGAATATTGGCTTCAGTTCTTTAGTTATAAAAAATAATGAAGGTAATATAATTGGTATATGTGATTTTAAAATTGGAGATGAAGTCTATTTATCTTTATTAATGATTAATGCTAAATTAAAAGGAAATGGATTAGGTAGAGTTATATATAATCAGTTAGAGAAACTATTTAAAACTAAGAATTCTAAGAGAATTAGGATAGATGTTGTATATGATTATGAAGAAAATGCACTTGGTTTTTGGGAGAAACAAGGATTTGTTTCTTCTGAAGAAATACAACTAGAATGGAATGGATATAAATCTAAAGCTATTAAAATGTATAAGAATATTTAGTAATAAAAATAGTAGCTACCCAATTGGACTTGGGGCTACTATTTTTTTTGCGATTTATTCTATAAGTAACATGGGTAAACCTCAATGATTTTGTAAATTCAACCTATATCTTTGAGGTTAGGAAAAGATGATAGATTACTGCAAAATTAAAATAGACTTTCTATTCCTTTTTTATTTATTTGCTTTAAGAGTTTTACTCCCATAATAATAAGTATTATTAATCCTATATTAGGTAAAGCTATTTTATGATTTATAGTCAAGAATAGTATATTTTTACTTACATGGACAACCTCATTATTTATAATGCTTTCTACAAAACGGCTTAATAAATACCATCTATTTGGAAATAAATAATACAATAACATTAATGCTACAGATAAAATCCATAATAAGTTGCTTGTTATCTTTGCATTATATGGATTTCTAATTTTTGACGCCACCTTATCAGATATAAAATTGGTAAGAACAATAGAAATTAATCCTAGTATTAAAAATGTCACGATAAATTTGAAATCTAACAAGTCAATGAAATTAACAGCTCTATTCGAAAAAACTCCATAAGCAACTCCATAAATCAATAACATCAATACTTTTTCACATAAAAAGAAAATAGTTAGGGAAATAAGCAAATTTTTAATTCTCTTAATTTTAATAGTTAATTTTAAATTTATATATGCAAATCCAATAACGATTGGTATAGATGATAATATTACATTATACAAAAGGCTTTCATAGTTCATCTCACCAAGACTTACTATATAAAAGACAGTAAGAAAATAACCAACTAACATAAATAAAACAGTTTTTGATATTTCTAATTTTGAAAAATCATTATACTTATTGCGTGATGGTAGAGTCCTTTTTATGCCATTCCCAATTTCATTTATGTCTCCAAAATTCTTTAAGGCTAACTCAATAGCCTCCTCTTCATCATATCCCTTTTCTATATATTCTTGCTTAAGTAATATTATATGGTCTAATAACTCAATTTTTAAATCTTCCTTGTCATCTTTAGTTATTCCTCTTTCACTTAATAAATCATTAATAAATTCATTAAGTCTATCCATTATACTTCACCTCCAAGAATATTAATTAAATTTGTAATTTGGCCCCATTGTTGTAACTTATCTTTAAGGGCTAACTTACCCAAATCAGTAATTTTATAATATTTTCTTTTTCCAACTAAATTAGCTGATTGCCAATAGGATTTAATA
>JAHAIU010000350.1 GCA_018372555.1 Clostridium sp. | reverse complement strand
GCCTAAAAAACAGTAGTTTGCAATTGGAAAATTATTGAATTTATAGAAAAATCATGATACTATATTTAAAAAGGAGGGGTATTTATATGAAAAAATTATTAAAAGTCATTTTAACAACAGTTTTACTTGCTTGTATTATGATTTTACCCGCAAGTGCTGCTCAAGAGCAGACTGTTAACTGGGGAGATACTAATTATCAGATAATTGTTCCGGGGTTTATTGGGGGAAAGGATATAACAATTAGTGGTCAGACCACACCAGCAATTGTTATTGAGAAGCCTACAATAAATAGTGAAAACAGGTATCATTTTTTTGATATCGTAACAACAGATACAAATGCAACCTTAATTACTTCTACAGTTAGTACTGCTGATACAGTCGTAGGGGATTATATGGTAGATTTACAGGATGGCCGTGTTAGCTATATTCCGTTTTTTACTGAAGACTTTAATAGTATATCAAATGAACCTATTTATTTTGGATTTTCATATCGGGATAATAACTTCAATGTAATCAAAGAATTTCCGCTTTGGGTTGTGTTCCAAGACAAAGATACAACCACTGGGAATACGAATTAGTTATATTAGCGTAATATAGGACTTTTCTGCTTATATACATTTGTAAGTAGTGGGAGAGTCCTATTTTTAATACAGTTATGGGAATGCTGCAATATATCAACTCAATTGAATCAAAATGGAAGACGCTTACCCATAATCAGCTGAATCTCATAATGGAAGAAAATGACGAAATGAATAATAATTTAATTACAGAGCGACCAGTACTTAAAAGTATACCTGAAGAGGATAGAGAGTTTATCTTTTCTGAGTTTTCAGATGCCAAAATTACAAAATGCTTGTACGATGAAGAACCTATGACTGATATAAATAGAAATTAAGTACTTATTTGAAAAAAATAATAACTTGTGAGGTATTAGTTTGAATGACCTATATGAAACAATAAAACCATTCTTAAATAAAACTATATTATCCAAATATAAGTTCGGTTTTGCAGGGGAGGTGTATATTGAAGCAGATAAGTTCGAAGAAGAGTATAACCAATATTTTCTGATTTTAGAGAAATATTTCAGTTTAAAAAAACCGTTTTACTGCAACAGAAATCACACTTATTATTCCACGGATATAAGCGAGACAACAGACTTAATAAAAAATATAGTTATAGATGCAGGACACGGGGATTGGGACCCAGGAAAGGTAGCTAAAGATGGAACGCTTGAAAAAGATATAAATCTTCAAATATCAAAATATTTACAAGGGTATTTGGAACAATCTGGAGGATTTGTTTTAACAACCAGAATAGATGATACGGCTTTATCTAATAAAAAAAGGGAAGATTTAAAGGAAAGAAAAAATATAGCTAATAATGAAAATGTAGATTTATTAGTAAGTATCCATCAAAATTCTTTTCCTAAAGAAAATGTAAAAGGTGCTCAAGTGTTTTATTACGAAAGCTCTGAAGAAAGCAAAAAATTAGCTGAATGTGTACAAAATAGACTTAAAGAGATAGACAATACTAATAATAGAGTAGCAAAAGAAAATAAAGATTATTATTTATTAAAGCAAACAGCTATGCCATCTATAATTGTAGAGTGTGGGTTTTTATCTAATACAGAAGAAAATAATAAGTTAAAAAATGAAGAATATCAAAAGAAAATAGCTTGGGCTATATATTTAGGCATATTAGATTATTATAATAATTAAAATAAAAAGGTTAGTTTAAAATAAACCAGTCTTTTTAAGAATAAGTTATAATATTTTAATTTTTAATTATAAAGTAGATAATAATAGTTTAAAATAAGGCTATGAAATATTAAAAATATTAATTAGCTTTATTTTTATGTTTGTAATTTATGCAAGAATATTTTAAATTAACTTTTTATATAATATTTAAAGAATATATTTTATTAGTATTAATATATAAAACAAATAAAAAAAGAAAGGAGATTTTAATATGCTTAATTATTTATGGGGTGGTATGATTTTAATAGGTATAGTTGTGGCTTCTTTTACAGGTAATATGCCAAATGTAACACAAGCTATTTTAGATTCTTCTAAAGAGGCTATTACTGTTTGTATAACTATGATGGGAATTATTGCAATGTGGTCTGGTATGATGGAAATTGCTAATAGGTCTGGACTTGTAAAAGAGCTTAGCCATAAAATGCGTCCATTTTTATTATATCTTTTCCCAGATGTGCCTAAAAATCATAAATCTTTAGACTACATATCTACAAATGTTATAGCTAATATTTTAGGGCTTGGTTGGGCTGCAACACCAGCAGGGATAAAAGCTATGGAAAGTTTACAAACAATTAATAATAAGAAAGATGAAGCAAGTAGGGCTATGTGTATGTTTTTAGTATTTAATATGTCCAGTTTGCAAATTATTTCTGTAAATATAGTAGCTTATAGGACTCAATTTAATTCTAACAACCCATCTGAAATAATAGCTCCAGGGCTTTTTGCAACAATAGTATCGACTA
>JAHAIU010000349.1 GCA_018372555.1 Clostridium sp. | reverse complement strand
TTTTCATCCCCTGCTTCAACACTTTCTAAGATTGTTTTTTCAAAAATTCTATTACCTTCATGCTTTATATAGAATACAAACTCATATTCAGAAGTTCCAGTAAATAAGTTAGTGTTCCTTATATTAAATCCTTTATTGTCTGGTGTTAATTTTACATTTGAAAATAAATGCTTTACCTCTTGAACTTTAGGTGATATAGTTCTATCTGCATAAATTATTCCATCTGTGCAGAAACAATAATCAGTTGCTCTATCATCAAAGTCTCCACCATAAACTAATTTCTTTACTCCATTTCCATCTGTGATTTCTATTGCCTGATCTATATAATCCCATATAAATCCACCTTGATACATATCATACTTATCTTCTAGTTCAGTATATAAATTTAATCCACCACAAGAGTTACCCATAGCATGCATATACTCACAACTAATATATGGCTTTTTAGGATTATTATTTAAATATTCCTCTATATCTGCTGGCTTTGCATACATCCTACTTTCCATATCACATATCTCATCAAAGTCCCTATTCCAGAACACTCCTTCATAATGAACTAAACGACTATCATCTTTATTATGGAAATACTTAGTCATCTCCAAAATATTTGTCCCTGCATAAGATTCATTACCACAAGACCAAATTAATATTGATGGATGGTTTTTATCTCTTTCAAACATCGATTCAGCTCTATCTAAAACAGCCTCTTTCCATTCTGGTATAGAACCTGGTACATTCCATGAAGGTTCACAATCTCCCATCTTCTGCCATGAACCATGACTTTCTAGATTAGCCTCATCTATTAAATATATACCGTACTCATCACATAAATCATACCACATTGAATTATTAGGATAGTGTGATGTTCTTACTGCGTTAATGTTATTTTGTTTCATGAATTTAATATCCCATAACATGTCTTCCTTTGTTATAACACGTCCTTTTTGACAATTAAATTCATGTCTATTTACACCTTTAAATACTATTCTCTTACCATTTAAGTGCATTATATTATTTTTCAGTTCAAATCTTTTAAATCCAACCTTCTGCTTAACTATTTCTAGTAAATTATTATTGGAATCAACTAATTCAATATATAAATTATATAAATAAGGTAATTCTGCGCTCCATGGATTTACTTTATCTAAAATAATCTCTTTACTTAAACTCTCTTCTGCCTTTACTTTATCTAAAGAGCATATTGAATTTTCCTCTTTATCTTCTAAATATATATTTACAAAGCACTCTTTATTAAATTTAATATTTAAATCTAAGTTTAAGATTCCTTTAGTATAAGAATCATCTAATACAGCCTTTGCAAACATATTATCAACGTGACACTCTGGTACTGAATAAAGATAGACATCTCTAAATATACCTGAGAATCTCCAAAAATCTTGGTCCTCTAACCAGCTAGCACTACTTCTTTTATATACTTCTACAGCTAGCTTATTTTCTTCCTCCTTTAGATACTCAGTAATATCAAACTCTGATGGTGTAAATGAATCTTCACTGTATCCTACAAACTCTCCATTTAACCATACATAAAAAGCAGTTTCTACTCCTTGGAAAGAAATAAATGTCTTCTTATTTTTTAGTTCTTCTTTTATCGCAAAGTACTTAACATAGCTTCCTACAGGATTATAATTCTTTGATATATGAGGTGGTCTAAGTTCGTCGTGACCATCCCAAGGATACATTGTATTTATATACTGACATTTATCATATCCCTGTAACTGAATATGTCCTGGCACCTCTATATAATCAAAACTACTACAGTCATATTCTTCTTTATAAAAATCTTTAATTCTAGTGTTTTGATTTACTGCATATGAAAATTTCCATTTTCCATTTAAAGATTGTCTTAAAGGCATATCATATCCGAATTTAATATCCTCTTTATTTTCATAATATAAATGATCTGAATGTGCATCTATTCTATTTACTTTAAATACTTCTGGGTTATCTAACCATTCTATACTTGCTGTCTTTATCATTTCTATTCCCTCCTTTTTTAATAATCTCTCTACTTTAACCTTTTACTGATCCAGTCATCCCTGCTACAAAGTGCTTTTGCATTAAGAAGAATATTAATGCTGTTGGTAATGTTGCAATTACAACTGCCATCATAATCATACCGTAATCTGGAGTATATGATGAACCTAAGGCTGAAATTACTAAAGGTAAGGTTCTCTTATCAGTTGACTGTAAGGATATTAACGGCCACATATAACTGTTCCAGCTTGACATAAAGGTTACTATTATAGCTGCGGCGTAAGTAGACTTCATTGTTGGCATAAATATTCTAAAGAATATACTAAACTCACCTAATCCATCAATACGAGCAGCTTCAATTAAATCCTTTGGAAAGGTTTTAGTATTTTGCCTAAAGAAAAATATTAAAAATGCTGTTGCTACTGAAATCACAATTACTGCTCCATGAGTGTTTAATGATATACCTTTCAAGGCACCTACCGTACTAAACTTACTAAACATTCTAAATAAAGGTACTATTAATGCTGCA
>JAHAIU010000348.1 GCA_018372555.1 Clostridium sp. | reverse complement strand
CTCGGTTGATACTTTTGATTTTCTTGACATAAAAAAATCCTCCCATTATAGAACAGTTTTATTATTTTAACTGTCTACTATAATGGGAGCATATCAATCTCTCCACTTTTTATATTAATATTTCAATTTAATCTATTTTTTCTTTTTATTATTAATAAAAGCTCACTGACAAGCCCTAAACATAATCCTAGTTCTAACTGGTTAATTATTATACCAAAGTCTTCATTTAAATGTAGTCTTTTTATTGGAAGATAATAAATACAAAAAACTTTAATTTTTAAGCACGAAGCTTGATTTCTACATTTTTTATGTCTAAATAACTCTTAATATTTTATTAAATTTTGCAAATGGTTTTATAATTAGTAGCTTGCTTTTTCATAAATAACTAATTTATCATTTTTCTCTATTCTAATGTAGGCAGTCTTTTCATAATCACGTGTATATTTCCCCCCTAGTTGTCTAATTGAAATTGAGCCATCTGGTATATTAGATATAATCCCTATTGAATATTTATTATCTAGTAAAACACCATCTTCAAATTCTTCTTTATTTATTTTTATGTCAATACCTTCTTCTGGATTTTCATATACATCTTCATTATAATAGATGTCATACACGTTACTTATAACTTTTTCTCCCTTTGAAGTTAGATTATCTGTTTCTAATACTCCATCAATATCAATATTATTTAAGTCTTCTTTACTCCAAAACATAGGATTAGTTCTAAATTCATAAAGTGAGTGTTTATTGTATTTAACATCTTTTGAATTTTCAAATTTTTTATCATAAAGAGATGATGCATATAACCCTTTATCAATTTTTACAGAGGTATCATAATTATAAGATACTGTCCAAGGCTTCACTTCCATTCTATTTAGTTCTGCATTATAAATCTCTTTTTTCTCTCCATTTACTGATAAATATACATACTCATCAGAATATATGTATCCATCAGAAGATGAATAACTAGGTCTTTTATCTAATACAGCTTTAACATCTTCATTCATATATTTGTCAGGTTTGTATAATAAAAAGTGTAAGTTCCCATGATTCCCTTTAAAATCATTAGTTATTTCATTAACTATAGGTTGAAACTTAGCAATGTATTTGTCTATATTTTCCCCAAAATTGTTATCTGCAAATTCTTCATTAGATTTTAGATATACTTCTAAGTATATTCCAACATCGTTCTGATTTAAAAATTCCTCTATATTCCCCTCATAATATGCATCTTTAGTAAAATATTCACCAGTTACAGATGGTTGAGCAGCTATATAAGGACTTGTTCCATAAACTTCAAACTCTACTATTGTATGTTCCAAATCTGTTAATATGCTTGATAAATATTTCTCTTTTATATCTTCTTTTATATTTTTTAACTGTTTATTGTCACCTACTAATGGATTTTCCTTGTCTTTACGAAAATTAACATATACAGAATAATCTTTATCATAATCATAGACTATAACAGAACCACTAGGACCAGCAGGTAATCCAAAACCGATGGCGGAATCTGCTATAACTTTATCTATCTTAAGCTCCTCATCGTATTTATCACTTACATATTGCTCTGCTATTTTACTAGCCTTATTTTTTATCTCCTTATATTCCTTTGAGTAACAACTGGTCAATGTTAAAGAACATGCAATTAAAGCTCCTGATAATAAGATTTTTTTATACAGTCTCATAAGTATTCCTTTCTTATTCAATTATTTTCTCATTATAAATAATTTTACAATACAAACAAATATTATTTAGACATTTTTGTTTCCTTATAAAAATATGATTCAATAGGGTATATCATTTCTATACTCCCTCACCCATTGTAACTTTTTTCCTTTTACTTATTCTATTATATATCTAATAAGAAATTGTTTCAAACCTTAATATAGTTATACAAAAGCTTTCATCTAATATTATCCAATTTTAATAATATTTTTATTGAACTCAACATAAAAAAGCCAGCAACTTCTCTATAAAAAGTTACTAGCTATATTAAACATATATTCATTTCGATATCTTATAACACTCAAGTAAAATAAACTTTTTTAATTAATATATTTCAAAGCAATCTGCTTAATACCTTTCTCACTAAACAAGAAAAATACCTAGCAGCCACAATCAATGCCTCTTCATCTAAATTATAAGATGGATGATGCCACTCCTTGCTTCCTCCAACTCCCATCCATACAAAGTAGCCTGGAATTTTAGTTTGGTATAAGGCAAAGTCTTCTCCACCTGCACTTTGTTTAGCTTCTACGACTTTATATCCTAATTTTGTTGCAGCTTCTGTGACTGCTTTAGTATATTTATCATCGTTATAAACAGATGGTGCATATGGATACCATCTAAAGTTTATCTTTGCTCCAAAAGCTGATGCTATTCCTTCTATATTTCTTTTCATTAAATTAGGAATAATATCACGGACATCATTTTGGAATGTTCTTACTGTACCTTCAAGTTCAGCTTTTGAAGGTATTACATTCCAGGTGTTTCCTGCTTGGAACCTTGTTATACTTATTGCT
>JAHAIU010000347.1 GCA_018372555.1 Clostridium sp. | reverse complement strand
ATATCAACAGTTCAAGAAAAAATGTATGATCAATTAAGTGAAATTGCTCCAACAGTTATGATTCAATTAGAAGCTTTAGATTGGGAAGAAGATGTTAAAGCTTTAGCTAAGGTATTTAAGAAGGAAGCAGAAGCAGAGAAGTGGTTAGAAGCTTATGAAGCTAAGGCTGAAAAAGCTGGAGAAAAGATTAAGGCTGAATATGGCGAAGATACAACTTATCTTTCATTTTTAGCAAGTGGTGGACAATTCTTTATATTTGATGGTGCTGGTTTTGGTGAAGTATTATATGAAGATATGGATCTTAAGAAGCCAGAAGGAATGCCAGCTCAAACTGATATCAGCCTTCCAGTAGTAACTTATGAAGGGTTAGCATCAATAAAAGCTGATTACATATTCTTAATAGCAACTAAAGAAGATTTAGCGGAGTTACAAAGTAATGCAATATGGAACAGTTTGCCTGCAGTTAAAGAAGGAAAAGTAGTAGTATTAGATTCTTCTCCATACTTTAACCAAGGATATAGCGTTATAGGTAAAGATTTATTAGTAGATGAAATAGGTGTAATGTTAAATGAAACAAAGAAATAAAGGGAATATACATACAATAGTTTTTACAATTTGTAGTACCTTACTTTTAATATGTGGACTGATTCTAGCTGTTAGGCTAGGGTCTGTCCATATTGGCTTTTCAGAGATTTGGGATAGTATCTTTAATTATAGTGAAACTTTAGAACTTATGCTTGTAAGAGATGTTCGTATTCCAAGAGCTCTATCTGTTCTGTTTACAGGGGGAATATTAGGAGTAACAGGTGCAATGATTCAAGGTGTTACTAGAAATCCTATAGCTGAGCCTTCAATTTTAGGTGTTAGCCAAGGAGCAACTTTAGTAATAGCAATATTTTATGCATTAGGAATAACAATAAATACAAGGAATGTTATGATAGCTTCATTTATAGGAGCTTTATTTACAGGACTTATAGTTTTAGCTTTTATATCTAAGAAAGCAAATAATAATTCAATTGCTAAGATATTACTTGCAGGAACAGCAATGAGCACATTTTTTGTATCATTAACAACTATAGTTGGACTTTTATCTAATCAAAGTCAAATGATAGGTTTTTGGGTATCAGGTGGATTTAGAAATGCTAGTTGGTCAGACTTTAATTTAGTTTTCATTATTGGGACAATAGGTTTTATAATTGCAGTTTTATTATCTCCTAAGATAAATATTTTAAGCCTTGGAGATGATGTTGCTATTGGACTTGGACAAAACCCTCAAAAAATAAGATTTACAACTCTTATGGTAATGATATCTATGTGTGCAGCAGCAGTAGCAGTTGGGAAAAATATAGCTTTTCTTGGACTTATAGTTCCACAAATAGTTAGAAAAATCCTAGGAGAAGATTATAGAAGAAATATACCTTGTGCCTTTTTATTAGGTGCAACACTTTTAACATATGCAGATATAGCTGCAAGGATGTTGTTTGATCCATATGAAACTCCAATTGGAGTATTTACAGCCCTTATAGGAATACCATTTTTCATAGCAGTAGCAAGAAAGGAAAGAGGATAGATGAAGAAGAAAAGATTTAAAATAGCATTAATAATTCTATTAGCATTACTTGCTATATCCTTTTTCGTAACACTTTGCTGGGGAACATATAAGGTAACTCCTTTAGAAGTTATAAATACCCTTCTTGGAAATGGAACTAAGATGCAAAAGGCAGCTATAATTAATTTAAGGCTTCCAAGAATGTTAGTTGGAATAGCAGTAGCAGTAGCTCTTTCAACAGCAGGAGCAATACTTCAAACAATAACTAAAAATGACTTAGCAGATACAGGAATTATAGGTATTAATGCTGGAGCAGCAGTTGCAGCAGTATTATTCATTACATATTCAACAGGAAACTATTATAGTGAACTTGGACAGCTTTCAATATTTGTACTACCTTTTATGGCTATTGTTGGAGCTGGAATAACTTCATTTATATTATATATGCTATCAAGCAGAAAAGGAGTTAGACCAAGAAGGCTGTTACTAATAGGTATTGGACTAAATGCAGGACTGAATGCGTTAATTACCTTCTTTACTTTTAGAGGAGGAGTTGGAGATTACAATAGAGTATTAGTTTGGACATCAGGTAGCCTTTGGGGAGCTGGATGGAGCTATGCTAAGGTTATAATACCAATAGTACTTTTAATGTTTATTATAGTATTACTAAATCATAAAAAATTAGATGTTTTAAATCTTTCAGATGAGCTTGCAACAGGACTTGGACTTAATTTACAAAAAGAGAGAAAGAAGTTTTTGACCTTTGCAGTAATTTTAGCTGGAAGTGCAACTGCCTTTGCAGGTAATATTGGATTTTTAGGACTTATATCTCCTCATATAGCTAGGAAATTAGTTGGTCCATATCATAAGAACTTCATATCAATATCAGCAATTATAAGTATTATAATAGTTCTTCTTGCAGATGCAGTATCAAGAAATTTATTTTCTCCAATAGAAATTCCAGTAGGAATAACAGTATC
>JAHAIU010000346.1 GCA_018372555.1 Clostridium sp. | reverse complement strand
TTCATTAAACTTAAAGAACCGCCGTGTACCAGACCGGTACGCACGGTGGTGTGAGAGGTCGGTAGATAAAATAATTATCTACCTCCTACTCGATTATTATTTTAGGCTTTTCAATAAATCCTTCAATTACAGATTCTTCCTTAAATGATACTCCTGAATTTACTATTGCATTGTTTATAAGTGAAAATTTATCTACTACGCAATTGTCCATAACTATACTATTAATTATTACTGCCCCATTTCTAATTATTACTTCTCTTCCTATAATACTATTCTCTACCTTACCCTCTATATATGAACCATTAGCAATTATAGAATTTTCTACTTTACTATCTTTAGAATAGTATGTTGGTGGCTCATCTCTTTGATTTGTATATATAGGTCTGTTATAAAATAGTTCCTTACTTATTTCTAAATTTAATATTTCCTTATTGGTATTAAAATATGAGTCTATTGAATTTATACAAGCTAAATACCCTTCAAATTTATATGCTCCCATATTTAATTTTCTGGTATTACTTATTATATAATCATTAATTTTTTTATAAAGACCCGTAGTTAAACTATCCCTCACCATATTTATAAATAGAGAAGTTTTCATTATATACATTTCCATATTTAAATTTACGTTATTACTTTTATTTGATATTACTTCTATACCTTCTATTTTCCCTTCAGTATTAAATTCTATAGTTTGGCAATTTTCATATTTATTTTTTATATTTATATCCTTCTTATAAACAATAGTTATATCATTATCTGATTCCCTATGATAATTTATAACATCTTGATAGTTAATATTACAAACCATATATGATGGTGCCATTATTATATATTCCTTATCACTATTCTTAATAAAATCTATATTTTCCATAAAGCTATGAATATCATCATAAACTGGATCATACTCACTATAATTAAATATTCTTAATCCATATTTCTTTCTATGAAGATCCCAAGGTCTACCATTACTCAAGTGATTTATAAGAGAATATGATTTTTTCTTCGCAAATAATCCTATGCACTCTACTCCTGAATTAGTTAAATTTGATAATACAAAATCAATTATTCTATATCTTCCTGCAATAGACATTGATGATATCGTGTTATTATTTATTAAACTTTTTAATTTTTCTTCATTTTCATCTAAATTAATAATTCCTATACAATCCTTCATTAAACCCTCCAAATATTATACCACTTCTAATGGATTCATTCTCTCTCCATATTCTATAGTTTCATTAGCTGCTATTACTGTAATATCCTTTCCATTACCTATATTGCAATTTCTTGATACTATCGCATTATTCCCTATTATTGCTTTATTAATTATTACGTTATCTTCTATTACCGCGTCATTCATTATTACTGAATTCTTTATTATAGAATTTTTACCTATAGTAACTCCTTGAAACAATACAGAATGATCTATCTCTCCCTCTATAATGCATCCTTCTACAATCAAAGATTCTTTTACAGATCCATTCGTCCCTATATATTGAGCTGTCCTAGATATATTTTCACTATAAATTCTCCAATTATGATTATATAAATTTAAATCATTATTAAAGTTTAATAAATCCATATTAGCTTCCCATAAACTTTTTATCGTACCAACATCTTTCCAATATCCATTATAGGGGTATGCAAACAACTTTATTTTTTTCTTTAACATACTTGGAATTATATTCTTACCAAAATCATGATTTGAATTACTATCTTTTTCATCTTCTATCAAGAACTTTCTTAATATCTTCCAATTAAAAATATATACTCCCATAGAAGCTTTATTATTTGGGGGATTTTCAGGCTTTTCTTCAAATTCATATATAGAAAAATCATTCTTTGTATTCATTATTCCGAATCTACTAGCCTCATTTATATCTACTTCTATAACTGCAATTGTTGCTTCAGCTTCCTTTGCTTTATGAAATTTTAACATTTCTTCATAATTCATCTTATATATATGATCTCCTGATAATATAAGCACATACTTAGGATCATATCTATCTATATACTCTATATTCTGATAAATAGCATTTGCAGTTCCTTTATACCATTCTCCCCCCTTTTCCTTTTGATATGGAGGTAGTACGCTAATTCCTCCATCTCTCCTATCCAAGTCCCAAGGAGATCCAATACCTATATGAGAATTTAGCTCTAATGGCTTATATTGCGTTAAAACTCCAACTGTATATATTCCTGAATTTGAACAATTGCTTAAAGTAAAATCTATAATCCTATATTTACCTCCAAAAGGTATAGCTGGTTTTGCTAATTCCTTAGTTAATACCCCCAACCTAGAACCTTGTCCACCAGCTAAAATCATAGCTATTATTTCTTTTTTGCTCATTATATCCCTCCTTATTTATCTTACATTTATTAATATGAAGGATACATAGTTTATATGTTTTTATTTGTATTTCTATTTAAAATCGAGTAGGAGGTAGATAATTATTTTATCTACCGACCTCTCACACCACCGTGCGTACCGGTCTGGTACACGGCGGTTCTTTAAGTTTAATGAATTT
>JAHAIU010000345.1 GCA_018372555.1 Clostridium sp. | reverse complement strand
TCATTAGTAGTAAGGGGTATAGGAAAAAAATCAGATATAAAAACTATTAATATTGCAACAAAACCTATGACAGAACAATATATAATTGGATCAATATTAAAAGAAACTATTGAAGATAAAACAGATTTAAATGTAAATATAATTCAAGGCGTAGGTGGAGGAACGTCAAATATTATGCCTGGGATGGAAAATAAAGAATTTGATATGTATCCAGAATATACTTCAACTGGATGGAACATGGTTCTAAAACATGATGGAGTATATGATGAATCTATGTATGAAGAATTAAAGAATGAGTATCTAGAAAAGTATAATTATATTTGGACAGGAAACTTTGGATTTAATGATTCTTATGGGCTGGCTGTTAAGAAAGATATAGCTGAAAAGTATAATTTGAAAACATATTCTGATTTAGCAAAAGTGTCAGACCAGCTTAAATTTGGTGCTGAATATGATTTTTATGAAAGACCAGATGGATACAATAGCTTTTCTGAAACTTATGGGTTTAACTTTAAAAGTACAGTTGACTTAGATATAGGATTAAAATATTCTGCAATTAATGAAGGCAAGGTAGATGTTATGAATATTTTCACAACAGATGGACAACTTTCTGTTTCTGATGTTGTAGTTTTAGAAGATGATAAGCAGTTTTTCTCTTCAGCTATGGCAGTTATGGTTGTAAGAGGTGAAATATTAGATGCTTATCCAGAATTAAATGAAGTACTAGATAGTTTAGAAGGAATTTTAGATGATAAAACAATGGCAGATCTTAATTATCAAGTTGAATCAGGTGGTAAATCTCCTGAAGATGTTGCTAAAGAGTTTATGTTAGAAAAAGGAATTATAGAATAGGAGGTTATAGAATGGAAGAGATAATTAGATTTGATAATATAAAGAAAAGCTATGGAAATAAAACAATTGTAGAAGAGTTTAATCTTCTAATTGAAAAAGGAGAATTTTTAACCATAATAGGAAGTTCTGGCTCAGGAAAAACTACAATATTAAAAATGATTAATGGATTAATTAAGCCTGAATTAGGTAAGGTTTTTATAAAAAATAAAAATATTGAAGAAGAAAATATTATAGATCTTCGTAGAAATATAGGATATGCAATTCAGGGAAGTGTACTATTTCCTCATATGACAGTTGAAGAAAATATTGCTTATGTTCCTAATTTATTAAATAAAAAAGATAAAGAAAAGACGAAGTTAGCAGTTAAGAAGTGGATGGATATAGTTGGCTTAGAAGAAGATATGCTTAATAGATATCCTGATGAACTTTCAGGTGGACAGCAGCAAAGAGTAGGTATAGCTAGGTCTTTGGCTGCATCTCCAGATATTCTTTTGATGGACGAGCCATTTGGAGCAGTAGATGAAATTACTAGAGGGCAATTACAAGAGGAAATCTTAAATATTCATAATAAGACTGGAATAACGATAATATTTGTTACACATGATATTTCAGAAGCTATTAAGCTTGGGACAAAAGTTCTTGTAATGAATGAAGGAAAAATAGAACAGTATTCAGAGCCAAAAGAAATATTAAAAAATCCAGCAACTAATTTTGTAAAGGCATTAGTATCAAGAGAGAGACACTTTTATAATATTATTGATGATGAGGAACAACAATCAATATATTAGTGGATGCTTAGTAAGATTAATATTATATATGTTTCAATAAATAATATAATTTGAGGAAGTATATTATATAAAACTTACTTATAATAAAAAACTTATTAAAAGGTTAGAAAGTAGAGGATGTATACAGGCATCCTCTTTTTATATATCAAAAAGTTATTTTTATAAGAATATCTTTTTTATTTAAATCACTAATAAAAACAATAGGCATACATTTATTAAAAGTAAATAAAAGGAATAATATATTGTTTTTCGATAAAAATATCTTGAAAAAGATTAATAACAATGATATTATAGAAAAAACAGGAGGATTAATATGGAAATTGGGAATGAAAAAAATTTATCGAAAATATTAAATATTATACTTAACTTTAGCATTATATTTGGAGGATTACTTACAGCAATATTAATTTACAATACTTTTATAAATAGAGATATTCAAAATATATTAATAAACAAGGTGATAGTAGTAATATTATTAATGGTAGGAATTAGCAAATTGTTTTATATAGTTTTTAAATTAAAAGGAATAATTAAAACTCTTATTAAAGGTGATCCCTTTGTTAGGTCTAATGCAAATGCTTTTAAAAAGATATCATTATCATCATTACTAATAGCAATTTGCTATTTATTTAATTTGCTACTAAATTCTGATTTAAGGGAATTTAAACTTATTTATGTGGATAATATGGGTATTCATACTGATATGGAAGTATTTATATTTCTATTTGCTTCAGCTTTTATTTATATCCTAGCTAAAGTTTTTGATAAGGCAGTATCTTTTAAAGAAGATAATGATTTAACGATATGATGAGGAGATGGGTATGGGAATTATAGTGAACTTAGATGTTATGATGGCAAAGAGAAAAATATCATTGAATGATTTAGCTGAAAAAGTTGGAATA
>JAHAIU010000344.1 GCA_018372555.1 Clostridium sp. | reverse complement strand
TTCCTTGCAAAGCTTAAATATACACTTGGTATCTCCTCCTAAATGAAGAGAGTTATTTATATATAAAATATTCAAAACTAGACTTCACCCTCTATACTTTTTTCTATATGAAGAATTATATTGCTTGTATTAGATACATATTCCTTAAATTCATGTTTTCTTATATTAATAATTGCTTCATTTAAATTACTTAAATCCTCAACCTTATCTAAAAATCCAATTTCACTAAACTCATTAATTATTTGAATTTGATGATCATCTACATGCTCTGAAAAAGCTTTAAGCCTTGGAACTGCAATTACCTTTTTAGAAAGCTTAACTGCCTTAATTATAGTGCCTGTTCCTCCATGAGTTATAACTATTTCAGATTTTCTTAAGACCTCATCATACTCTTCTCCATTAATAAAATCCTTAAATTCATAGAACTTTGGCTTATAAGTGCTATAGCCTATTTGAGCAAAAACCTCTTCTTCTAGCTTTTTTTCTTCAATTAATTTATCTACTGCTCTTAGTAATCTATTAAATTGAAACCTTTGAGTGCCAACGGTTATAAATATCATATAACGCCTCCCTAATAGGATTTTTGAAAATTACCATTAATGTACCAAAACATGCGAAACATAAAAAGCAGCTTATTATTAAGGAAATAAAATTAGTCTCTAAGAAATAAGTAGAAGTATTTACAAAAGCAAAGTTTATTACTCCAAATAAGAAATAAATATAAGTGCCTTTAAATAGCATTTTTATATCTAAGTACTTTCTTACTAAAATTATTTTCAATAAAGTAGAAGTTACTTCTGCTAAAACCACTGTAACTACTGCACCTACTATTCCCACAAAAGGTATTAGAATAAAATTTAAAGTAAGGCTTACTATTGCTGCTGAAAAAATAGGAATCATATATTCCTTATTTTTACTAGCTGGAATAATAAATTGATTAGTAAATACAAGTCCAATAGGTATAATTATTGCAATTAAACTAATAGTCATCATATATGGAGTAATTAATATGAACTTTTCTCCAAAAAATACTGGAACAAACTTATTTGCCACTGCTACCATGGAACTTGCTCCAAACACACCTATACAAATAGTTATTTCTAAGGATTTCTTAAAATACTTCGCAATGCTTTCAATATTATTTTTCTCATAAAGATTAGCTATAGTTGGCATAAGAACAGTGCTTAGGGATGTTATAAAAGCTAAGGACATCTTAGGAACTTTTAGACTTTGAGAATAATATCCAACATCTGCATAGGTAGTTAAAGACCCTACTATAATTTGATCTACCACAGTATAAAGCTGAATACAAATTTGTGGAAGAAAATACACTAAAGATTCCTTTAAATATGGTTTAATATTAACTTTTGAAAGGTTAGGCTTACCAATATACTTAGAAAGAGATATAAAGTAAGTAATACATCCAAAAAAACTAGCTAATGAATTAATTAAAATGTATTTATTTAAATCATCATAACTCTTAACTAAGGTAAATATTAAGATAACACTAATAACCCTAATTATTGTATTCCTCACTACTATCTTTTTGAAATTTTCAAGGCCTATATAAAACCAACTAATATCTAAAAAGGCTGATAAAACTATAGGAAATTGTAATAAGAATAATAAGGTTAAAGAGTTACCAAAGATTAAGAAGTATATTAAATACAACACTGTAGATACTGAAGTTGCAATAATTTGAAGAAACCATATATTAAAGAAGGTTTCTGTCATTTTTTCCTTATCATCTCTCTTATAAGCTATATGCTTACTACCATATCTATCTATTCCAAGCTTTCCAACTACTGAAAATACGACTGCAAAAGAAGCTGTATAATCACTTTCACCTATTCCATCTACCCCTAAAACCCTAGAAATATATGAAGCAGTTAAAAAAGGCAGGATTAAAATTAATGTTTCATAAATAATGTTATACATATAATTCTTAATAATTCTTTTATTACTCATAATCTTCTCTTTACTCTCTTTATAATATTAAATAAGCCCATTTTCCATAAAACAATTCTAAGCTTATCCTTATAAGATAATCCTCTTAAAAATAAAAACTCTCTAAAATGGAGATTTATATCCCTATACTTTGATTTTTTAAATCTTCTATAATTATTCCTTAAATCTTCATTAGTGTAATGATAAATAAAATAAGATAATACATAACTCTTAAAAATTTTAAGACTATTCTTATTTACATCAATATTATTCTTCTCTATGCACTTTATAATACTAATCATAGCGTGATAATAATCTTCAGTTAATTTTTTATTACCCTTATGAACTGTTGAGTCTTCTCTTTGCCTATAAAAATATAACTCATCATCTATATAAGTTATTTTCTTAGCCTTATTAATAACCTTAAAAACTGGAAATATATCTTGAATATATCTCCCCTCTTCAAAGGTAAAATTATTTTCCTTTAAAAGACTATATTTAAATAATTTATTCCAAAGTTGTCCTTGAAGCTTATACTTAAGCATCATATCTATAACTTGAAAACTACTATAAGTAATAACCTTTGGCATATCACTTA
>JAHAIU010000343.1 GCA_018372555.1 Clostridium sp. | reverse complement strand
GTAAGATAAGAAAATATTAATATCTTATTATCCTTATTTTCTTTAAGCTTAATTTTAATTTCTTTCATAGCAGAATTGTAAACTTGTCTTTGCTTAGTTGCCATAGGAATTATATATTCTTTTTCAATCTTTTCAGGTAATTCCTCTAATACATCTTCCTTAAGCCTTCTTAATATAAAGGGAGAAATAAGCTCCTTTAATTCTATTAAATCTTCATCACTACCCTTTACAAACTTTTCTTTAAATTTTTCTTCAGAAAATAAATACATTGGCATTATAAAATCAAATATTGACCATAATTCTAATAAGTTATTTTCTATTGGAGTTCCAGTTAAAGCTATTTTAGTATTAGCATTTATTGATTTAACAGCTTCTGAAATCTTAGATTTTTTATTCTTAATATTTTGTCCTTCATCAATTATACAAAAATCAAAATTCTTTTCTTCATATAAGGATACATCTCTTCTTATTGTTCCATATGTAGTTAATAAAACATCATACTTATTATAATCCTCTAGAAGGCTAGTTCTATCTTTTAAGCTACCATGAATGATTCCAATCTTTAAACTAGGTGAAAACTTCTTAAATTCACTTTCCCAATTATATAAAACTGAAGTTGGTGTAATTATTAAACTTCTCTTTCCTTTTTTAGATAATAATAAAGTTATAGTTTGAATAGTTTTACCTAGTCCCATATCATCTGCAAGTATCCCTCCAAAGCCTAAATCCTCAATGGACTTAAGCCAGTTATATCCTATTATTTGATACTCCCTAAGCTTTGCATTTAAATTTTCTGGTACCTTATATTCCTTATCTTTATTTTTTAGATTATCTACTAAAATATTTATTTTTTCTTCTCCTGAGATAAATGGAAGTCTATTATTATTTATCTTATTTTCCAAATGTAGCAAATTAAACTTATCCACACAAATTTCTTCTTTATATGCATCACCAAATAAATTCAACTCTTCTATAGTACTTAAGAATGAATTTACTCTTATATCTCTTAAATCTAGCAACCTATCTTTTTTAGTTTTATAAAAAGGCCTTCCCATCTTCATTTCTCTTAAAGCATCTGGAATTTCTTCATATTCTAAGCCTTCTACTTTATACTCAAAATAATATCTTCCATCATATTCTTTAATTCTACTTACAATACTCTTATAATCAATAAGGCTTATATCTTTAAAATCTTTATCTAATATAACCCTTCCTATTTTATTTAAGTATTCTAATCCTTCCTTTAATAGAATATAATTATCTTCATCATTACCTATAAATATAAATTTATTATCTTTCTTTATAAACCTATATTTTTCAAGAGACATTTCTAATTTCTCTATATTTCGTTCGTCCTTAATTCCTTCTAAATTATTAATATAATTTATTTTCAAACTGCAAATTATATTAGAGCCTTCTTTTGATATATAAAATTTAGGCGTATTAACCTTGTTTATTTCATCTTTTATACTTTCATCTATAATAATATTTTTAGAAACTTCTCCTAAGATAAATAATAGCTTTTTAAGATTTTCATCTGTATTTTTATAAACTAAATTATCTTTTTCTTTTAGCTTTTCATAAATACCTTTATAATATTTCAATTGTTTTTCTGATGGTAAATATATCTTCTTATCATAAATCCATATTGATTTATTAGAATCTAAAGGTATGATAGTTTTCTTCTGAGGTTTCACTATTATAGCTCCACCTTTTTTCTTTATAGTAAAAATTAAAGGTATGTCTTCTTTATGAACTTGAGAATTATAATTCATATAATCATAATTTAAGCTAATTTCTTTTTTATTATTAATCAATAGTAGAAATTCCTTAAGTTCATTTTCATAAAGCTTAAAGCTTCTTCCATCAATAATCCTAAAGTTATCTTCTTTAAGTTTATCTTTTAAAAATTCTATTATTAAACTATCTTCTTTATTAAAGTTATTAAATGAATCTAATAAGAATTTACCTAACGCTTCAACTGCAATAGTTTTTTCTATTCCAGATCTCAATTCAATATAAAACTCATTTTTATTATTTATCTTAACTTGCTTTAATTTTATATCAAGATTTAAAACTTTCTTTAAAGCTTTTATCTCTTCCGCTTTTTCCTTACTAATTTCTTTCTTCTTAGATTTATTAGAAACTTCATAATAAAATCTATACATAGTTGCAATTATATGACTGCAAGTATAATTTCTTATTTCTTTACTATTTTCCTCATACTGACTACATGTACATTTAACTCCTTTAATTTCATCCTGTAAGTTAAATTTAATATGCGTACTATATTCAAGCTTTTTTTCTAAATTACTTCTAGACGAACTATCTTCTATAACTCTTCCATATATATGATATGTATCATCTATCTTTTTACTTATTATCCTATTAACTAAGCCCTTTTTAAATAAAACACTACCATTATTTTTAGAAATACTTGATGCTAGTTTTAAAAGCGAGTTCATCATATTTTTTAAATTCATCCTATCCCTCCTTTATAAAGAGTACTTAATATTATATCACTATATTTTTATCTATACACCCTATGAGCTCAGAGAATTGGAAAT
>JAHAIU010000342.1 GCA_018372555.1 Clostridium sp. | reverse complement strand
GGAAACACTCCTTTCCATTCCGAACAGGAAAGTTAAGCTCTACAGCGTCGATGGTACTGCATGGGCGACTGTGTGGGAGAGTAGAACGTTGCCAGGTTAATAAATAAAAAAGACTTAAGATTAAATCTTAAGTCTTTTTTTCTATGAGTCTAATTTATTTTCTTTAAAACTAAACCTTTGCTTCTAATGCAAGTACATTCTCTAGGTTCGCTTGTGTGTAAGCATTGATATTTTACCTTTTTAGGAGCAATTACTTCTTGTGGCTTCTTTGTGTCCTTTTCTTGTGAACTCATAATGCCCTCCTTTAATAAAGTTAATTATATCAATAGTATATATTAATAGATAACAATTATCAATATATTTCGAGCGTTGATAATTTAAAAGTATATAAGTTGCAATAATATTTATTGCATTTTATTAAGTTTGTTCATAAGTAAAATATTTCAGTTAGCTAATTACACAAGCAACTTATATAAAAATTAAGAAATCGATGCTTTTAATTAATGTAATTTTATTTGAAAATCATTTTTCACTTAAAATTACATAATTACTAAACATACAAATTATTTATTGAAATATATATAGTAAAAATATATCCACAAGTATTATATAAGAATACAATACTTGTGGATAATAGTAATTACTTTGTTGATATTATTTTAAATTAATATATCTTTTTTAGTAAAATTAAAATGAGTTATTATATAAGCTACTATAGTAGTTATTAACATACATGCTATTGCAGCAGTGGTTGTTAAATTAGGATTATTATAAGCTAATGCTAGATTCGAGTTTAATAAACTAACTGAATCAGCATATGTTGTAAATAATAAGTGACTATAAGAACTAATTGTAGTAATAGCTTGACCTCCTATTGTTAAGAATATAGTTAGTATTACTGAAACAGCCATAGATATCATACTGCTTTTAAATAAAGTTGAAATCATAAATACTACTGAGCAAGCTGTTAATATAAATAAGGCTTGATATCCTATACTTTTTAATGCAAATTCTTTATTAGTTACCATAGTAGATGTATCAGGAACTTGTTCCATCATCATTTGTTGTGAGCTTTGATCAAATTTTTTCTCATATTGTTGCTCTATTCTAATTGGATAATCAGAAGCTTCTATATTACTTGTTACATTAACTATTGCCATTCCTGCAAGTTGGGGAATTAATATTAATGAAAGGACTGTTATAACAGCAGCTATAAATTTAGAAAATAATATTTTACCTCTTTTAACTGGTTGTATAAGTAAGAACTTTAAAGTAGCAGGGGTACATTCTCCAGATACAATATCACTCATAAATACAGCAATACCTGCAATTAATAATCCTAGACCGAAGAATTGGCTTAAGTTATTATAGAAACTGTATTCGTTATACTCCCAGTTTTCTATAGGTGCTATATTATTAGCTTTTAGATATTTATAGTCTTCTAAAGTTTGCTTATCTTGAGCATAATAAACTTTGTTCCATTCATTAATGCCTGTATCTTCATATTCTTTAATTATAATTTCTAAGTTCTTAATTTTATCATCTAATTGCTTTTTCCAAGCATCTTCTTCAATTCCATTTTCAATAATTTTTTTGTTATCATCTATTTGCTTTAGTAAGCTTTGCTCTATTTGTTTTGATCCATTTATCCAATTTTCATCACCATCAGCTTCTGCTCTCTTAATATCATTTCTTACATGTACTAATTGTTCTTCTGCTTGTTTAATTTGATATTCGGGAGAAATCCACTCTCTCATGTTTTTATCTGCACTCCATGTACCATAAGCTGTTATACCAATGAAGGCAAGAAATAAAGCAAAAACTATCCAAGTCTTAGGTCTTTTAAAAATTTTTATAAGTTCATTTTTAATAAGTGTAAGCATAGTTATCTTATACCCCCTTCTACTAATTCCATATATCTTTGTTCTAGCCCTTTTCTGATTTTGTAGATTTCTTCTATTTCAAAGTTATTATTAACAAGATATTTAATTAGTTTTGGAGTCATATTAGATAATAAAATAATTTCAATTCCATCTTCAGATTTTCGTACTGATTGTATATATTCAATATTTTTAAGTAAGTTTAGATCTATTTCTTTAGTAAGGTTTAAGCAAATAATATCAGTATCAGTTTTCATAGAATCATTTACTACATTTTCTACTGATTTAATAGTTCCATGATTGATAAAAGCAACTCTATCACAAAGATGTTGTACCTCTGATAATATATGAGAAGATATAAAGACTGCCATTCCTTTTTCTTTAGCTGCTTTTTTAACTACTTCTCTAAAGTCTAAGATTCCTGATGGATCTAGACCATTAGTAGGTTCATCAAGTATAAGTAGCTTAGGATTTGAGAGTAAAGATGCTGCTAGACCTAAACGTTGTTTCATACCTAAGGAATACTTTCTCACCTTATCATTAATTCTATTTTCAAGACCAACTAGTTTAATTGTTTCTTCTACACTTTCCTTAGGAATTTTTCTAATTCTAGCTATTTGCATTAAATTTTCTCTTCCAGTTAAGTATTTATATAGCTCTGGATTCTCAACGACAGCACCAACTTCTTTT
>JAHAIU010000341.1 GCA_018372555.1 Clostridium sp. | reverse complement strand
CCTATGTCTCACTTAAAGCATATTTTAAATGTTTCTGAAAATTGCATAAAAAAGGGCTGTCGCAAAAACAGCCCAAATTAAAAATGAAGAATTATTGATATAATTCTTACAGAATTACTTAAATTAACTTCTTTTCAAAACTCCTTCAGGAGTTTTTTTATTAATTTTTCATTATTCATTCTTAATTTATTCATTGTGCGACAGCTCCTTTAGATCAATTATTACTTTCATATTATACTAGTTTCCCATTATAATTTTATCTAGCTCTTCTTTGCTTAAATCTATATTACTTATTAATGGAGATTTAAATTTCTCATACTTCTTATCATATATAGATATTTTCCCTAGGATATCCCCTTGATTTATATAATTGTTGTTAAATACCTCAACCTTTGCTACATCAGTTTCTTTATATCCATAGGTCACATCTTCTTCCTCTATTACATCTCCAAGACCTGCTAATTTTTCTTCTTTTAGAATTTCCTTATTGCTTTTTGTAATAAATTCATTATTTGCAGTTACATACTTATATATATTTTCTGTTACATTCCATCTATCCACACAATTTAAAACTACAATAATAATATTTCTACCATTATGATTTACGGATGACACTAGACACTTTCCTGCTCCACCAGTATATCCTGTTTTAACTCCATTAGCTTCAGGTATCCTATGTAGAATCTTATTTATATTACTATAATCTCTTGTAAAATTATATTTATCCTTGCTTATAGTTTTTTCACCAACACATTCTCTAAATTCAGGATACTCCATAGATTTTGATGTTAATATAGCTAAATCATAAGCTGAAGAATAATGTTTTGCACTATCAAGTCCATGAGGCGACTCAAAGTGAGAATCTAATATTCCAATGGATTTTGCAAAGTCATTCATTATATTAGAAAAACCTTCAATAGATCCTCCTATATCCTCAGCAATTGCTATAGCTGCATCATTACCTGATCTAAACATTAATCCAAATAACAGTTCCCTCATTGTAACTTCTTCTCCTGATCTAAACCCTACTGTTGAACCTCTAATAGATGCTGCATTTTTACTGATGGTTACTTTTCTATCTAAGTTTCCGTAATTTATTGCTATTAAGCAAGTTAATATCTTTGTTGTACTTGCCATAGGAACTATTTCATATCCATTTTGATCCCATAACACTTCTTTAGTTTTTGCATCTAATGCTATAGCATTTCTAGCAGATACCCTTAAAGGTTTGCTAGGATTTATATCTTCTAATGATATATCACTTACCTCTTCCACTATATCTAATGTTTCAAAATCAGAATCTATATCATCTTCAATAAATGCATTAGCTGTATTAACATTCAAATTTATTGTCAATAATACTACTAAAAAGACTATTGATAATTTTTTGTTTATTTTCATAATATCACCCTCTAATATAACCATCTATGAGTAGTTTGTTCCAAAAAAAATTTTTTAAACATTTTTTTTACTTTTGAAACTAAAAGAATACTTTATGATTTAAAGAAAGGATTTTATATGATATTTCTATTTGTTTTATCACTTATACTATTGTTAATTATTTTTCCAATACCAATAAAAATAGAAGTTAAATTTATTGATAATATCTTTTTCTTTAAATTTTTCAATAAACTTATTTACACTTCAAAGGATGGAATTCAAATTAAGTTTCTAAAAAAAATAATTGAAGATAAAGGTAATAAGAAGGATAAAAAATACTCTTCCAAAGAAGAATATCCTACTAAAAAAAAGAAAGTAAATTTAAAGAGAAAAAAGAAAAAAATAGCTGTTATAAGACTCTATAAGTATCTTAGAAATAATAAATTCAAACCTTTAATTAAAATTAAGGGTTACTTAGATTATGGTATTGAAGATGCTGCACTTTGCGCTCTTCTTTATGGAATTTTAAATATTGTTCCTGGTTTTATATATTATATTTTATCTATAGTTTTTGAAGTAAATAACTTGAGATTAAATATAACTCCAGAATTTAATAAGAAACTTTTATCTTTTGGTATAACTGGTATATTTTATTTTAATATTGCTAATATTATATATATATTGTTCTTATTTTATAAATCTTTAGAATATAAGGAGGTGACTCCCTAAGCTAGGGAGAAAACTATGACAAACCAACATCCTATTGAAAATTTAATGAAAAGTACTATGGAAAATCTAAAGGATATGATAGATGTTAATACTGTAATTGGAGATCCAGTTGAAACTAAAGATGGCAGCTATATAATTCCAATTTCAAAATTAACTTTTGGATTCGTTTCTGGTGGAAGTGAATTTGGTCACGAATGTAAGGCTCCACTTGAAGATGTAACTAAACATCCTTTTGGTGGTGGCTCAGGAGCTGGAATTACAGTAAAGCCAGTTGCATTTTTAGTTCTTAGAAATGATGCTGTAAGATTACTTCCTGTAGATCAGAATAATACATATGATAGAATTGTAGATTCTGTTCCACAAGTTATTGATATGATAAAGGGATTTTTCAATGAAGATAAGAAAAAAGGAAGCACCTCATCTTCAAATACTGATTTAGATGACTGTGATTCCTCTTCTAGTAACATACATCAATAGTTTATACTATTTTTCACATT
>JAHAIU010000340.1 GCA_018372555.1 Clostridium sp. | reverse complement strand
CTACTTTGGCACTTTTTTATACTAGTCTTCTAATTCTTCACTATAGAATTTTGATACTCTATCAAATTCCTCTTCTTCAGGAATAACTAATTCACCATCTTCTAAAGTTTTAAATAAGTAAACTGAATCTTCATTTGGATCTTGAGCTAAGATATATTCATTATCTTCAAACTCAAACGCATCTATTATTGGACAAGAGATTACATTTCCATTGTCATCTTCTAAGTCTACTACATAATGTTCGTGATGGTCTTCACCACATCCACATCCATCATGATGTTCGTGATCGTGATGTTCGTGACCACATCCACAAGCTTTTTCTTCTTCATTGCATCCGCATTTCTTTTCATTATCCATAAATATAATCCTCCTTTATGAGATTATGTCTCTCTTTAATTTTAACCTTATTTTAGCTAAATTAAAAGTAAAAGATTTATTTTTTTATAATTATAATATTATTAATGAAAAAATAATAAAAAAAAATCAATAATTCATAAAAATAAAATTAAAAACTCTATAATTTAAGTAATTTCAAAGAAATTACCTCCTTAATTATTAATTGCTAATTGTTAATTTAAAAAAGGCTGCCTTTAAGGCAGCCCTTTTTTATTATTCTTGTTCAGCTAATTTCTTATATCCTGCTAATCTATCCATAGCATCTTTTTCTGTTTTTTCAAATAATGCTTCTGCTTGTTCTGGGAATGCCTTAGCAAGTGATGCATATCTTACTTCACCCATTAAGAAATCTCTGAAGCTTGCTTTTGGCTCCTTAGAATCTAATGAGAATGGGTTCTTAGTTCCAATTAAAGTAGGATTGTATCTGTATAATCCCCAGTATCCGCATAGAACAGCTTGCTTAGCTTCTTCTTGGCTGTTAGCCATACCAGTCTTAATACCATGGCTTATACATGGAGCATAAGCTATGATTAATGATGGTCCATTGTAAGCTTCAGCTTCAGCTATTGCTTTAAGAGTTTGGTTCTTATCAGCACCCATAGAAATTTGTGCTACATATACATAACCGTAAGTCATAGCCATCATTCCAAGGTCTTTTTTCTTAGTTTTCTTACCTGATGCAGCAAACTTAGCTATTGCAGCAGTTGGAGTTGACTTAGATGATTGACCACCAGTGTTTGAGTAAATTTCTGTATCAAATACAAGAACATTTACGTCTTCTCCTGAAGCAAGAACGTGATCTAGTCCACCGTATCCGATGTCATAAGCCCATCCGTCTCCTCCGAAGATCCATTGAGATCTCTTAACTAGGAATTCTTTATCCTTTAAGATTTCTCTTGCATAATCAGCATCTACATTTGAAAGTACTGCCATTACTCTATTAGCTCTATCTCTAGTACCTTCTCCACTGTTCATATGATCTAACCAGTCTTGAAGTACTGCTTTAACATCTTCAGAAGATTCAACTTCTAAGCCCTTCTTCATGTTGTCAGCAATTCTTTCTCTGATAGCCTTAACTCCTAAGAACATACCAAGTCCGAATTCAGCGTTATCTTCAAATAATGAGTTAGCCCAAGCTGGACCATGTCCTTCATGGTTAACTGTATATGGAGTTGATGGAACTGAACCACCCCAGATCGATGAACATCCAGTAGCGTTAGCTATCATCATTCTATCTCCAAATAATTGAGTTACAAGCTTAGCATATGGAGTTTCTCCACAACCAGCACAAGCGCCTGAGAACTCAAATAATGGTTGTTCAAATTGGCTACCCTTAAGAGTATTCTTGTTCATTGGGTTCTTCTTAGGTGCAACTTCTTTAATTGCATAATCCCAAGCTTCAATTTGTTCTTCTTGAGTTTCTATTGGTTTCATAACTAAAGCCTTACCTGGTGCTGGACATACTTGAGCACAGTTTCCACATCCAGTACAATCTAATGGAGTTACACTGATTGAGTAGAATGTTGGTTCTTCTGTCTTTAATGCCTTTGCAGGTACTAACTTTAATGCATCTGGTGCATTGTCTTTTTCATTTTCATTTAATAAGAATGGTCTTATTACTGCGTGTGGACAAACATAAGCACATTGGTTACATTGGATACACTTATCTTGCTGCCATTCTGGAACGTTTATAGCAATACCTCTCTTTTCGTAAGCAGCTGTACCAGCCATAAATGTACCGTCTTCCATACCATCAAATGCTGAAACTGGAAGGTCAAATCCTTTTTGAGCATTAATTGGTTCTACTATATTCTTGATGAATGCTGGAACATCACTTCTATCTTTCTTATCTTCTGTCTTAGCATTCTTCCAGTCTGCAGGTACATCTATCTTAACAATAGATTCAACACCCTTATCTATAGCAGCATTGTTCATGTTAACAACTTTTTCACCTTTTTTACCGTATGACTTAACAACAGCATCTTTTAGGTACTTAACAGCATCTTCAACTGGGATAATGTTAGCAATCTTAAAGAATGCAGCTTGCATTATCATGTTAATTCTTCCACCAAGACCGATTTCTTGAGCTATCTTAACAGCATTTAAAGTGTAGAATTCAATGTTGTTTTCTGCTATATATTTCTTCATTTCAGCTGGTAATTTTTCATTAACTTCTTCTGGAGTCCAGATAGTGTTTAATAAGAACTTACCATTCTTCTTTAAT
>JAHAIU010000339.1 GCA_018372555.1 Clostridium sp. | reverse complement strand
GCTGTTGTTGTTCCTGGTTTATAAAGTGGTTTACCATTTATAGTTGTTGCAGAGCCATTATTATTAGCCGTTGCTATAAATGTTTTTGAATATCCATTTTTTAATGTCAACATGGATAATGTTATAGCTGTTGCTGTTCCTCCTGCTTCTTGATATAGCGAATCATCTATATGCTTATTTAATTTATCTTCAATATCATTAACTATATTTTTCAATTCTTCAATTTCGCTTTTTTTAGCAAAAATGATTGTTGGATCTATCTTTAGTGTGATATTTTCTGTATTAGAAACTGCTAATATCATTTTAATTAATAATTCTTTTGTACTTCCATCATCTGCAGTTGGCTTATATGTTTCAGCACATTTACTGATTGCAAGCATATTTCCTTCATCATCAAATGCACCGTATTCTCTAATTGTAAATCCTCCTACATTGGCAGGTACCATAACTTCAATAACAATCCAATTTGGATTTTTCTCATCTGTCCCTACATGAGTTATATTTCCTTCCCATTTTGTATTTACTAAATCTGTTTGTTTTTCAGTTGGATTATAATACGAGCCATTACCATCTCCTATTTTTAATTTAGTGAAATTGACCTTAGTTCCCATTACACCACTGTTTGCTATTTTTGCTTTTCCTATTTCAGTTAATATGGTATAAAATTGTGCTGCCATTAAAATATCATCTCCATTCTATGTCTATTTAGGATACGTTGTTATAGTTTCTAAATTTGAATAATTCACAATTGGTACATATATGTCTGCTTTACCCTCAATCTCAGTTTCCTGCCATGGGTATGTTGTTATAGTTTCACCAGTAAAAGATGTTGCTCCTATATAAAAATTAGATTTAGTTGTCGCAATTAGTTTATACTTTACGCCTAAATGTGCTGGCTTTACTTCAGTTATTGTGTTATATAAAGATTCTATATCAGTTAAAAAACCATTATAACTTTCTAGCAATAATTCAAACCAATATTCTGATGTATGTTCAACAACTTCTGTATTATCTGCATAAGCATTGCAAATATTTTTTATTGCTTCTATTGTAGTTGTTCCTGTTCCACGTTTCTTGGCTAAAAGTCTTTTTCTACGTTCTTCTATAGTCAATGTATTATCAACTTTTAAACCAAATTCTTTTTCTAATATAGTTAATCCAATACTTTGAGCTCTTTTAATAAATGTTTCATTTAAGCTAATATCTACATTACTTTTTAGATTTTCAAGCTGCCTTTCTTCTTGCTCTATAATTGAGTCCATTGTAGGACCTTTAATATTTTCAGGATTCATATATTTTTTTAGTTCAATACTCATATATAATCTCCTTAGTTATACTATTGTTATATTTAATGTTCCTAGAATCGGAACAGTATTATTGGGTATATCTATATTATTTCTGTCTTCATTTAATAAAAGTTCTCTAATGTCAATAACACCCACATGACTCATCATTATTGCACTTATTTTTGCAATAGATATATAGTTTATATCCCTATTATCATCTAAGTATATAAAGTACTCTTCAATTGAACTCTTTATGCTTTTTTCAATCTCTTCCTTTGTATATTCTTTAGTATTTATCACTAGTTTTGCTGAAACATTAATTGTTAATTCACTACTAGAAATCACATAAACTTTTGCTCCCACTGGCCTAACAGTTTCAATATAACTTTTTACTTGATCTATTAACTCTTCATCTGCACCCCTATGATTACTATCAGTTATAACGCAAAGAACTGAACCATTTTCTTTTTCATATTTATCATTTTTACATTCATATACATTAACAGAACCAACTCCTTTTATCGAAAGACACCATTGCTTGTAATGTGATACATTTCCGCTAGTAGCTATTTCTCTTACTTTAACATAGTATCTTTTTACAAATTCCTCATCAGATTCTTTATCATAAGCTTCTGTATATTCTGACTCATTTGTAACACTTGTAATACCAGAATATTTAATTGGGAAATAGTTTATCTCTCCAATATTCACATTATATTTTGATCCAGTCTCACTTGATACTACATAACAAGTTCCTGTTCCATCTTCTCCGATAGTCATATCACTTTCTGTAACATATAATCTATTATCTAAAGTTCCCACTATACTACCTAATGGTAATATAGTTCCACTTGCACCTGTAAATTTGACTAAAACTCTTGCATATGTTGCTGTTTTTCTAATTAATCCATATTCATCTGCTCTAAGGTCTATATAATCTGAATATCCATTTTCTAAAGCAAAACTAATAAAAGACTTTTTCTCTGCTTCATCTAAATCTAAAAGTGAAGTAGCTATTTCCATAGCAACAGGCATAAGGTTGTTATATATAAAACTATTCTCACTTGTATCTATGTCTCCAAGAGTACTTGTCATTTCCTTATATATTTCTTCTGCAGTTTTAAAATAAGACAAAATATATCACTCCTTTCTTAATCAATAAAAAAAGACTTAGAATTAATCTAAATCTACATAAAAAGAATCACTATAGTTTCCATAAATACTATTCATAGTAAAGTTGATACTATACTTACTTTTTTCTAATACTGTATAAAAATCACTTATTCCAATAACATATTTATTATCCACTAAACAATCTACCAGCATTTGATATGC
>JAHAIU010000338.1 GCA_018372555.1 Clostridium sp. | reverse complement strand
GAGATGGAAAAACAGGCACTTGCACAATAGATAGAAGTTTAAAGTCAGGAGATGAGGTTTTATGTATACCTTCAAGTAATGGACAAACTTACTTTATTATAGATAAGGTGGTGAAATGATGTTTCCTACACAGGACAATACAATACAAAATGATACTTGGAATAGTAAAAAGACTAACAAAGGGAAGTCTTTTTCTTTTGACTTTTTTAAGGGAGATTTTAATGTTATAGATGGGAAATTACAAGAGATAGATACAATTGAAGCTTTAAAGTTATGGATAGAAAAAATATTAAAAACTGATAAATTTAAATTTAAAATATATGATAATACAGATTATGGAGTAACAAATTTTAAGGAATTGATAACAAGTGATTTTCCATTTGAATTTGTGAAAGCTGAAATTGAAAGAACTATAAAAGAAGTTTTATTAAAAAATAATTCAATTAAATCTGTAGAAAATTTTAAATTTGAGCGTAATAAAAAGCTGTTAACAGTAAGCTTTGATTGTTCTACAATTTATGGAACGGTAGAAAATGAGGTGATTTTATAATGTCTGAAACAAAGGAAAATATAATGTTAAATCTACTTTTAAATATAGATAACAAGTATGATACATCAGAAGGAACATTTTTCTATGATGCATTAATGCCAGTAGCAATTGAATTAGAAAAGCTTTATCAATATGGAGATGATATTTCTAAAAAAGCATTTGCTGATACTGCAACAGGCAAAGACTTAGAAAAAATAGTTGAACAATTTGGAATAAGTAGAAAGCAAGCACAAAAAGCCACTGGATATGTCACAATAACTGGTACAGACGGAAGTAAAGTATTTATTGGAGATCAAGTATCATCTGATGAGATGAATTTTACTTGTATAGAAAACAAAACTATTGAAGGCGATAGTGTAGATGTATTAGTAGAATGTGAAAGTTATGGAGCTATTGGAAATGTTCCAGCAAATTCAATTAAGTATTTTCCAAAAACACTTCAAGGCCTTCAAAGTGTTGTAAATGATGAAGCATTTACAAATGGATATGATGAAGAAAATGATGAAGAATTAAGAGAAAGATACTATATAAAAGTCAGAACGCCAGCTACAAGTGGAAACATATATCATTATCAACAATGGTGTTTAGAAGTTGCTGGAGTAGGAGGATGCAAAATATTTCCCCTTTGGAATGGAAACGGAACTGTTAAATGTGTAATTATGAATTCAAATAAGAAAACAGCAGATGAAACTTTAATAAATTCAGTTAAAGCACATATAGAAGAAAACAGACCTATAGGAGCTACTGTTACAGTTATATCAGTTATAGAAAAGTCAATAGATATAAAAGTTAATGTAAGTATTGAATCGGGTTATTCAAAAGATTTTGTAAAAGAAAATATTGAATCAGACATTGAAACATTCCTTGCAACAGTAGCATTTAAGAAAAATTATATAAGTTATGCCAAAATTGGAGCAATAATATTAGGTTGTGAAGGTGTAGAAGATTATTCAAATCTATTAATTAACAATTCATCGAATAATATAACAGTTGCAAACGAAGAAGTGTGCGTTTTAGGAGGGGTTACCCTTGATTAATGCAGATACACTTTTAAATTATAAGCCAGATTATTATAAAAATAGTGAAGTAATTAAAAATTTAGATGAAGCAAGTGCAGATCAAATTAATGCATTAGCTAAAAAGTTAGAAAATATATATAATCAATTTTTTATATTAACTTTGGATACTGAATTAGAACATAAAGAAAAGGAATTTGGTGTTAAAATTGATAGAACTTTATCATTATTTGAACGTAGGTATAGATTACTTCCTAAGAATCGAGGACAAGGTACTGCAACCATTGAGATGATAAAAAGTGTTGCTAAAAGTTTTGCTGATGAAGTTGATGTTATAGAAGATAATTCACACTATGCATTTACTTTAAGTTTATTAAGTGAACATGGATATCCATATAAATTAGATTCTTTGTATAATTCGATAGAAGAATTAAAGCCCGCACATTTAAATGTAAGTTATTTAATGACATCACAGACAAAAGAAAAAATAAATATAGGTACTACAACACTTTGTGGTGAAACAATAACTGTTTACCCATATAAAGCTAAAGAAATCGAGGGCAATGTAAAAGTAGAGTTGAGTGGAGCTCTTGATACACAGTATGAAATAGTAACAGTATATCCTAAGGAGGGTTAAGAAATGGCAGAAGAACAATTTTACACTATATTAACCAATGTAGGTAAGGCGAAAATAGCAAATGCAACATTATTAAATAGTAACTTAACTTTAAAAACATTAAAAGTTGGGGATGGTAATGGAACTTATTACAATCCAACAGAAGACCAAGAAGATTTAAAAAATACAGTTCATGAATGTGCAATAGGAGCAATATATATTGATAAAAAAAATCCTAATTGGATTATATCAGAAACAATTATTCCAGGAAGTGTTGGAGGATTTACAATAAGAGAAGTAGGGCTTTTTGATGCTGAAGGTGATATGATTGCAGTTGGAAAATATCCAGAAACATATAAGCCAGTAGTTGCAAATGGAGCTAGTAAGGATTTAAATGTAAGGACAATATTTGAGGTAAGTAATGCGGAAAATGTTACTTTAAACCTTGA
>JAHAIU010000337.1 GCA_018372555.1 Clostridium sp. | reverse complement strand
CTAATAACAAAGCAGACTTGATATTTATAAAAAATATCAAGTCTGCCATCTGTACCAAAATTACATCAAAACTCTAAAATAAACTGTATGTTGAATAAATATTAGAAAACAAAATATTAACTCACAGATTTTATTCCTAACATTAATAATCTTTTATATAAAAGCTTATACAAGCACTTTAAACTAATATTCTGAAGCAATTTATCTTCTTAACTCTCTATAAACAACTTCAGCCATCATATTCATGATAAAGTTCATCTTTTCTTCATCAGTAAATAAACTCATAAAGAACTTGTCATTTTCTTCATATCTGCTTACTGCAACATCTTTAAACTTTTGTTCATATAAATATTTAAATAAAGATTTATCATCAGCTCTAACGGCATTAACTATCTTTTCATCTTTAGCAAAATCAGATTTCATCTGCTCTAATACTTTATCCTGTTCAGTAAATGCAGTACCAAATCTTTCATTCATCTTATCAATAATAACTGATAATGAATCTTCTTTCTTCTCTTTTCCACCAATACCACCTTTTATATTACCTACATAACCTTCTGTCTTTTCTAATGCAATATCACCTGAAAAAGTTTTATCAAGCTTATAATATTCAAGTATTAGTTTATCAGATAAATCAACTTTTTCGTTTTCTCCTTTTGGCAGGCATTTGCTTAAAAATCTTGCATATACAAAGAACTTCTGCATATCCTTATCATACATTCTACATACTTGTATAATAAATGAATATATTCTTACGAATGTAGCAAGAGATGATTTGAATTCTTCTCTTTCCTTATCTTCCTTTGCATTATATCTATCTAGAGCTGGTTTAATACATCCAGTTAAAAGAGCTTGAGCATCTTTATTAGACTTATAGAAAATATCTGCAAAATGTTCTACTTCTGTAGGTTGATATATCTGAAATGAATCCAATCCGTTCTTTAAATCATAAATGACATTTGGGTCTGTTTCCTGTTCTAATACAGTAGCTTCATAATAAGGCTGAAATGCCTTCTGCATATCCTCAGCAGTATTGACAAAGTCAAGTACAAACGTATCTTCCTTGCCTTTCATTGTTCTGTTAAGACGTGATAATGTCTGCACTGCTTTAACACCACTTAGTTTCTTATCTACAAACATAGTATGTAAAAGTGGTTCATCAAATCCTGTCTGATATTTCTCTGCAACAATAAGCATATTGAAATCATCCGTATGAAACTGTTCCTTCAACTGGTCTTCCTTGATTGTATTTCCTTGTTTATCCTTATTTAAACTTTCTTCTGTGAAATCTGTGTCAGGAATATCAGGGTCATTTACAGTACCTGAAAAAGCAACAAGTACATCTAAATCAGTATATCCTTTTTCCTTAATATATCTTCTAAATTCAAATAGATATCTTACAGCATGAAGTCTTGATGCTGTAACTACCATTGCTTTAGCTCTGCCACCTATCTTATTTTTAGTTATGTTTCTGAAATGCTCTATCATTATGGCTGTCTTCTGAGCTAAATTGTGTGGGTGAAGGCTTTCATATCTTGCAATTTCCTTAGCACCTTTTGATACATCAACATCAGGATCATCTGCCACTTTCTTAGCTATTTTATAGTACATCTTATAAGTAGTATAATTTTTTAATACATCTAATATGAAATGTTCTTCTATAGCTTGTCTCATTGAATAAATATGAAAAGCTCTATATGTTCCATCATCTTGTTTATCACCAAACATCTGCAAAGTCTTTTCTTTTGGTGTGGCTGTAAATGCAAAGAATGATAGATTATCTATTTTACCATGAGATGCAAGCTCATCTAATAGCTTGTCCTCATCATCCTTTACATTAGCTTCTGCTTCATCTTCCATAGCTCTATATTCTTCTAATATATCATCAGTATTAGCAAGAGCCTTCTTTAACTTTTTAGATGCTTCACCTGTCTGACTTGAATGTGCTTCATCTACTATTATTGCAAAGTTGCCATCTATCTGCACTTCTTTATATATTACAGGGAATTTTTGAAGTGTAGTTATTATGATTCTCTTTCCTGCGTTTATAGCATCTCTTAAATCAACAGCATGTTTCTTCTTATCAATACATTCAACAACACCAAGCACATGGTCAAATTGATATATGGTATCTTGCAATTGACTGTCAAGAACCTTTCTATCTGTAACTACAATTATTGATTTGTAAATAGGATTGTTATTATCATCATGTAATCCTGATAGTCTATGTGCTAACCACGCAATAGAATTAGACTTACCACTTCCTGCACTATGCTGGATAAGATAGTTCTTACCAGCTCCATTTTTCTTAACATCTTCAAGAAGTTTAGTTACTACATCTAACTGATGGTATCTTGGGAATATAAGAGTTTCTTCTGTTGAAATAACTTTACCATCTGCATCTTTTTTCTCTTCCTTTTTAAGGTGCATATATTTATGAAGAATCTCCATTAATCTGTCCTTACATAATACCTTTTCCCATAGATAAGCTGTCTGATACCCATTAGGGTTTAATGGATTACCAGCTCCTCCTACATTACCACTTCCATTAGAACCTTGATTGAATGGAAGAAAATATGTGTTTTCACCATTTAATCTTGTAGTCATGTGTACTTCAAATAAATCTACTGCAAAGTG
>JAHAIU010000336.1 GCA_018372555.1 Clostridium sp. | reverse complement strand
GGGATAAAACTACTGCCCTAGCTAAAGCAACTCTTTGTTGCTGACCTCCACTAAGTTGCTTTGGATACTTATGTTTAATATGTTTTAAATCAACTTTATCTAATATATCATTAACTCTTCTCTCTATTTCATCCTTATCTACCTTCTTATTAACTAACCCATAAGCTATATTTTCATATACAGTAAGGTTAGGAAATAAAACATAATTTTGAAATACGATTCCAATATTTCTTTTTGCAGGAGAAAGCTTAGATATATCTTTTCCATCAACTAATATTGATCCAGAATTCTTACTTTCAAGACCACTAATTATCCTTAATAATGTAGTTTTCCCACATCCACTAGGTCCTAATAAGGAAACAAATTCTCCTTTTTCAATATCAATATTTATATTATCTAATATTTTATTTTTTCCATAATATTTATCTATGTTTTTTATGACTATATAAGACATATATAACCTCCTATTTGCTACCCTTTATTTTTTGATTCCACTCTAATGAAATTCTATTTTTATTTTCAGCTGCCCAATATAAATCATTATTTGATAACATTTCTTTAAAATTATTAGGAATCCCCTCTGCAGGCTCTGCGCCTTTTAAAGTAATTAGAGTTCTTGAATTTTTGTATTTTTCAATAGTTTCTTCAGATGTTGCCCAGTCATAAAAAATCTTAGCTTCTTCCTTTATTTCCTTCTTATTTACTAGTGCACATGCATCTATTTCATATGGCAAACCATCTTTTGCAAAAATAGTTTTGATTTGAGGTACATCCTTCTCAATCTTTAAACTATTTTTATCAAAGCTTAGTCCAATAACTTGTTCTCCTATAGCTGTTGACTTAGCTGGAGCACTACCTGATGTTGTATAAAACTTCATATTATCATTTATTTTCTTTATATAGTCCCATCCAGCTTCTTCCCCCTTAGATTGAAGCCAAGAGTTAACCATTAAATATCCTGTTCCAGATGCAATTGGATCTGGCATAACTATCTCATTTTTATATATAGGATTTGCTAATTCTTCATAGGTTTCAGGAATAGGCAGTCCTTTTTTCTTAGCTTCCTCAGTATTAACTGTTATTACTCCAGTCCATATATTAGTTCCCACCCAGGTTGGAACTTCTCTTTTGGTATCATAATATTTACTATCTATTTTATCCAAGGTAGGAGGTGCATAAGGCGCTAATCCATCTACAGCATCAAGTACTAATAATCCACTTGTAGCAACATTCCATACTACATCCGCCTGTGGATTACCATTTTCTAATAGAAGCTTAGCAGTTATTTCTCCTGTAGCACCCTTTATTACATTTAATTTAATATCAGGATACTTTGATTCAAAGTCCTTAACTAAAGCCTCAACATCTTCACTTTCTTGAGTAGTATAAATTGTTATTTCATTATCTTTCATTTTTGTATAACCTAAGGATGAAATCATAAGTACAATACAAATTACTATTAATATACATATTTTCTTCATTCTATCTTCCTCTAAATACTATACTATGATAATATTTCTTCTACCTTTTTAAGATCCGCTACAGAATCTATTTCCATAACATCATGATCATCTAATACTTTTAACTGAATATTAATATCTGATATATTAGCTATAACTACTTCATCCCAGTATAAATTATCAAATCCATTATTATTTACTGTTTCTTGTATTTTTTCAGCAATATACTTTCCATCTTCCTTAGTCCAGTAAGAAATCCCTCTTAAGATAATATCTTCTTCTGAAGATCCTACATACATTTCTTTTATTCTGTTATCCTTATCAGCTTTAAAAATCCACTCATTCTCAAAATTATACTCTTTTGCTCCAAAATAAGTAGTACTTGATATATTAGCATCTAATACATTCTTATTCATATAAATATCAGATTCTAATACATAAGCATCTTCTAAGTATTCTCTAACTAAGTACATAGTGTACAAATTGTTATAAACATCATATTTATCATTATGTATTAATTTAACTCCATATTTATCTACTAAATAGTTAAACTTTTCTTTTAAATATCCAGTAACTACTATAATATCATCTATACCAATTTCTTTTAGATACTCGATTTCTTTCTCCACCATTGAAACACCTTTAACTTTAACTAATCCTTTTGGCGTATCGTTAGTTAAAGGTCTAAGTCTTGTTCCCATTCCAGCTGCTAGTATAATTGCTCTCATATATTTATCTCCTCATTATTAAAAAAATTTTAGTTATTATAACTTTCAATTAATATTACTTTCATTATTTAAAATCCAATCTGTTCAGACTATGAACGTTTTAATTTTACTATAAATATACATTTAATTCAACAATATACTCTTATTCTCACTAGTTTTATAATTGCTCCCTAAAGAGTCTATATTAATAAATACACTATATTAAATTGACAAATATTATTTGCAAAAATAAAAGTCCCTAGAGGTCCATTCTTCTGGTCCTCTAGGGCTAAATTTTTATTTATATTATCTCACCATTCGATTCTATAACTTTTTTATACCAATCAAAGGATTTCTTTTTATATCTATTAAGAGAACCACTTCCGTCATTTTCTCTATCTACATAAATAAATCCATAACGTTTTTTCATTTCTCCAGTAGTGAAGGATATTGGGTCAATACATCCCCAA
>JAHAIU010000335.1 GCA_018372555.1 Clostridium sp. | reverse complement strand
GAGTTATCTGCAGATAGAGCAGTTAATGTAGTAAGATATTTTGTAGAAGTATTAGGACAAGATCCAAAAAGATTTTCAGCAACAGGTTATGGAGAGTTTCAACCTGTAGCACCCAATAATACTTATGAAGATATGGCTAAAAATAGAAGAGTAGATATTTTAATAGTTACATCTAAGGGGGAGGAAAGCTAAATGGCTGAGGAGAAAAAAGAAAAGAAATCGGGTAAAAAATTTGCATTAATAATTGTACTACTTTTAATATTTGTAGGTGGAGGAACCTTTGGTGGTGTTTATTACTTTATGAGTAGAAACGCTGCATCAAATCCAGTAATAATAGAAGAAGCTTTTGTTCCAGTTGGAGAAGAGATATTTGTAAATTTAAGTGATGAAAATTCAAAAAGATATGTCAAGTTAAATTTATCTTTAAGCTATGATAAAAGAAATAAAGATTTAGCTAAAGAAATTGAACAAAAACAAGTAGTTATTAGAGATGTAGCTATATTTTATATTAAATCTTGCAAAGCTAAAGACTTTGAACCTGCAAATGAAGCTAGACTAAAGGGTGATTTAATATCTAGAATTAATGAAAAGCTAACTACAGGTGTATTAAAGGATGTTTATATTAGTGATATTATAGTTCAATAAAGAAAGTAGGTTAATAATGGATTTTATATTTTTACTGTTTAAACTAATTTTTGCATTAGCAGTAGTACTTGGACTTATGTACCTGTCTTTTAAATTAAGTAATAATAAGATAAGCCAGTTTAATGAAGGGAAATATATAAAAGTTCTTGAAAGAAACCAAATTTCAAAAGATACTGCTATAGTAGTAGTTAAAATAGGTAAAAAGGGATATGTTCTAAGTACTTCAAATAACTTTACTAATAAAATAGATGAGCTATCTGAGGAAGAAACTTTTCTTTTAGAAGAAGAAAAGAGATTAGAAAAAGAAAAGGTAAGTAAGCAATATGAGATAGCTATTACTAATCTTAAATCTAAGATAAGCACATTTAAGAATAAAAAGAATTAGAAGGAAGATAATTATGAAGAAAAAGAAATACTTATTTATGGGGTTATTAGTATTCACTTTAATATTTGCCTTTAATAAGAGTGTTAGTGCAGAACCTATTAATATACCAGATATAAACTTACAAGTTGGTGGAGAAAATACATCACCACAAAATTATGTTGATAATATTAAATTGTTAATAATACTTACAATTTTAACATTATTACCATCAATAATAATAATGATGACATCTTTTACTAGAATAATAGTAGTATTTTCTTTTTTAAAGAATGCATTAGGAGCTCAACAATCTATTCCAAATCAAATTTTAATTGGATTAGCATTGTTTTTAACTATATTTATAATGCAGCCAGTTTATTCTGAAATAAATGAAAATGCCTTTAAACCATTTATGGATAATACAATTACTCAGGAAGAGGCAATGGAGGCAGGAAGCAAACCTCTTAGAGAATTTATGCTTAAACAAACTAGACAAAAAGATTTAGAGCTTTTTATAGAAACTTCTAAACTTAACAAAGAAGAAATAACAAAAGATAATGTACCACTAACTGTTGTAATTCCAGCGTTTGCAATAAGTGAGCTTAAAACAGCTTTTCAAATAGGATTCTTATTATTCTTACCATTCTTAATTATAGATATGGTAGTGGCAAGCGTTTTAATGTCAATGGGTATGTTTATGGTACCTCCTGTTATGGTATCACTACCATTTAAGTTATTATTATTCGTTATGGTAGACGGTTGGTATCTAATGGTTAGATCCTTAATAATGAGCTTTGGAGGGTAGGTGAAAAAAATGAGTGAGAGTTTAATAATAGGTATTACAAAAGATGCGTTAATGACATCTTTAAAAGTGGCAGGACCTATTCTTTTAGTTTCTATTTTAATTGGATTAATAATAAGTATTTTTCAAGCAACTACTCAAATTCAAGAACAAACTTTAACCTTTGTTCCTAAGCTTATTGGAATTGCTTTTACTGGCCTATTTTTAGCTAGTTTTATGCTTCAAACCCTAGTAGGTTTCACTGAAAGAATTTTTGAGCTTATTATTAAAGTATCTACTTAGGGGGTAGATGAATGATAAATACTATGTATTTTTTAGCTTTATTCTTAATTTTTTTAAGAGTAACAGCATTTTTTGCAATAACTAATGTGTTCTTTCCTAATGGAACACCTAAAACTTTTAAAGCAATGTTTTCATTAATCTTTTCCTTTGCATTATTAAGTGGTGTAGATTATGGAAGCATAAATGAAATTACAAGCAATTATTATTTAATTATTTATATATTTTATGAAATAGTAAATGGGTTAATCTTAGGATTAATATCCAATATTGCTTTTGAAGTAGTGCTTATGGCTGGTAGCCTGCTAGACGTACATATAGGATTAAGTATGGTTAATACAGTAGACCCTAATAGTAAAGCCAATACTACAATAACAGGAAACCTGCTTCATTATGTGGCCTTAATTATATTCTTTATTGTAGATGGACATCATATGCTAATTAAGTCCTTAATGGAAAGTATTATTATACTACCAATGGGAAATGGGCTTTTACATGCTGAAACCATGAGTACTCTTATTGAGATAATAGCAAATTATTTTGTTATAGGTTTGAAAATAG
>JAHAIU010000022.1 GCA_018372555.1 Clostridium sp. | reverse complement strand
TCTGCTTCTTCTGGATTAATATTTTTCTTATATCTTAATTTATGTTCTAGGCTTGCCCAAAAATCCATAGCTATTGTTCTCAGCTGCACTTCTACCTTCATTCTTTTCTTTTCATTTTTTAAGAAAATAGGTACTTCAATAATTAAATGCAAACTTCTATATCCACTTTTCTTAGGATTTTTAATATAATCTTTCTTTTCAATTAATTTAATATCATCTTGATTTAATAAGCAATCTGCCAACATATAAATATCTTCTGGAAAAGAACAAATTACCCTTACCCCTGCAACATCTTTTATATTTTCTTCTATTGATCTTAATGAAAAAGGTAAATCCTTTCTATTTAGTTTCCTTACAATTCCCTCAGTAGACTTTAATCTAGTTTTTATACCTTCTATTGGATTTCTATCATACTGTAATGAAAATTCTTCATTTAATACATTGAACTTTGTTTCAACCTCCATAATTGCACAACGATAATATGCCATTAATTCATTCATCGGCCTTATGTTTTCATGTATGATATCTAAAAAATCGTCATTTATTATTTTTTCTCTTAAAAATTTCCCACCAAAATTTTTCAGCATATAACCATCCTTTACCTTATATTAATCTATTTTTATATTAACATTATCTAAGTATAAAAACATTAATCGTAACCATATTGTAATAATTTATTAAAAATATTCTAATAAATACCTATATATATTTACTTTATTTGTATATACCTATAATATATAACTACTAATCTAGCAAGAACTAGATGTTAATTATACTTATAACTTTATACTATGTTATAAAATGGGCTGTTAAAAATGGAATTAATGAATCAGTTTTAAGCTCCTCTGTTAAAAGTAATAACCATTATAATAATCAAGATATGATATAATAATTTTATAATAAATGTATTTTCCATATTTGTTACTTAACTTGCAAATATGGAATTATAATTATATAAAATATTTTTCTATGGAGGCACAAATGAAAACAGGAAAACTAAATAAAATAACTGATGTTAAAGGAATAAAGGTAGGTCATAAAACAATTGATAATGGAGATGTTCATACAGGAGTAACTGTTATAATTCCAAGTGAAAAGAATATATTTCAAAACAAATATGTAGCATCCTCCTATGTTATTAATGGTTTTGGCAAAACTAGTGGACTCGTTCAAATTGATGAACTTGGAACATTAGAAAGTATTATAGGCCTTACTAATACATTGAGCGTTGGTACTGTACAACAAGCTATTGTAAAATATATGCTTAAGGACAATCCTGATATCGGTAGAGAAACAGGTACAATTAATACTGTTGTTGGAGAATGTAATGATGGTTATATAAATGATATTAGAGCCTGTGCTGTTAAGGAAGAAGATGTTTATGAAGCTATTGAAAATGCAACTATAGACTTTGAGCTTGGCAGTGTTGGGGCTGGTAGAGGAATGTCTTGCTTTCAAATGAAAGGTGGAATTGGATCTGCTTCTCGTATTATTGAGTTAGATGGACAAGAATACACTGTAGGATTTCTTATACTAAGTAACTTTGGTTTAAAGAAAGACTTTATTTTTGATAAGATTAGCTTTTCTGACCTAGATGATGAAACTTTAGAAAAAGGAAGTATTATGATGATACTAGCTACTGATATCCCCCTATCATCACGTCAATTAAAAAGAATTTGCAAGAGGATGAGTGCTTCTTTAGCAAGACTTGGTTCTTATTTAGGTAATGGAAGTGGTGATATTGTAATTGGATTTTCAACTGCAAATATAATTCCTCATTATGAGACTACAGATATAATTAATATTAAAGAAATTCATGAAAATAAAATTGATTTAGTATTTAGAGCTTCAATTGAAGCTTGTGAAGATGCTATTATGAGCTCTTTATGGAATAATGAAACTGTTGTTGGTAGAGACGGAAATACTAGATATTCTTTAATGGATACCTTAAAAGAACTTAAGTAATAGATCTTTTTTATAAAAATAAAATATATTAACTCAAAACTTATTTCTTAAATTTTAATATAGTGTTAACTATAACTGAGCAATCTTAAAAAACAAAGATTGCTCAGCCTTAATTTATATTAACTTTTGGTATATCTCTAAATCATAATCTTTAAAAACATTAAATATTATTCTATCAATATATTCTTAATGACTTTTTAAGAATTCATTAGCCGTACTAAATGCAATCTTCGCTGCCTCCTCATTTGGAAAATGAAATTCTCCTGTTGATATACAACAAAATGCAATACTACGAATTCCATGTTTTATAGCTGAGTTAAGACATGACAGATAACAATTTTTTAAATCATTTCTGAGCTTATCTGTTAACTCCTTATAAACAATTGGTCCAACAGTATGTATTACATATTTACATGGTAAATTATAAGCTGATGTCACTACTGCACTCCCTGTTGGCTCTTCATAGTCTAAATCTACTTTTCTTTTTTCTTTCATATATTCATAGCACTCTTGTCTAAGTTCTATTCCTGCTGATGAATGTATCGCATTATCAATACATTTATGGCCTGGTACAAAACATCCTAACATTTGAGAATTCGCTGCATTTACAATTCCATCTATAGCAAGTCTTGTTATATCTCCTTGCCATATAGATATTTTATCTGCATAATCTATCTTTGATCCATATTCTTCTCTAATTGTTGGAATATTATCAAGACTCATAATTCCCTTTTCTATTGCCTCTTCCTTAAGAAATTCATCTTGAACCTTTAAGAATTCTTTTGAAATTGGATTAGGCATACGAATATTCATAAGTGACCTCATAACCATTCTCCTATCAGCCTTTTTAACCTTAATATCTTTGTATTCTATCGAATCCTTACATAATTCTTCTACTAAATAATCTAAGCTTTCATCCTGATTTTTAATCTTCACTTCTTTCATCTTCTTCCTCTTAAATACCCTAATTTTACTTAATAAGTTCTTTCAAATCATTTACTACTACAGAAATATCACTATTTATACAAATAGACTTATTCTTAATTTCATCTGGTGCATAGGCTTCATTTAAATTAATACAGATATATTTTGCATCATTTAGCTTATTTGTCATACTCCAAAATGAATACTTTATTATGGCTGGAGTATTCATTCCAACACCAAGTTCTATAAATAATATATTTTTATTTCGATTTTTTTCAATAAACTTTTCATAATTTTCAACTGAATTGTCCCATTCTTCATCTTCAACAAAATACTCATCACACCTTAAATTCACTTCCATATCTCCTCCACAAACAGGACATTTTGGAACTAGTTCTGATGGAATTTTACAATCCTTTTGTTTTTCTACCATTTCATAAACTAAAGTTTTATTATCGTATAATTTTTTATGACATGCATTTGCACACTGAAGCAATCCATAATCCCCCTGAGTTGCAAATACTTTTTCTTTTGGGAAGCCAGCTTTATAAAACTGATGATCTACATTAGTAGTAATGACAAAGTATTCCTTTCTTGAAACTATATCTAATAGGTTTTTATATACTTTTCCTACTGAAAACTCGTATCTATTAAGATAAATATGCTTACTCCAATAAGCCCATTTTTCTTCCTGGGTCTCAAAAGGATAAAACCCTGATGAATACATATCCTGCATTCCATATCTATCTATAAATTCCTTAAAATTATCAGTAAATCTTTTTCCACTGTATAGCAATCCAGCTGATGTAGAAAGCCCAGCTCCTGCTCCAAGTACAATAGCATCTGCATTTTTAATATATTCTAGAATTTTATTCAATTTAATAGTATCCATTATCTTTCTAATCCTCTCTAATACATCTATATCTTAATTTTATAACACCCTTATCAGTCTGTTAATAATGCACTTTGAAGTGGTATAGTTACCTATTGGATACTTAGTACCATAATTCTATTTAATATTTTAAGATTTATTCAAAAAAAAATTATATATTACATAATTTTACTATAACTAATTAGAATGATATAATATGCTAACTGAGAAAGAAAAAGGAATAGATATAAAGATAATAAATAGCTATACATAAGTTCATATAAAATTTTATTTATAATAATATTCCGATATATAAATTCGGTTAATTAACGGGAGCGTAGATTATGACTAGTATAAAAAATAATAATAAAATTAAATTAGTGATTATGTATATTTCTTTATACTTATATGAAGTTATCATAGGGGTTATATGGAATTATAATGCGAAAAAAATAATGATAAATAAAAGTAATGTACAACAATTAATAATAATTACATCGCTTCAATTATTAATGCTTCTTCCAATTATAGTTGGAACCTTAGCTACTAATTTAAAAAATATAAAATTAAGTATAAATAATAATCTTAAACTGAAAAAAATATCAAGAAAAATCTTCTTTGCGATTATGTTTTCAGCAGGGGTAATTTTCATTCTTTTTCCATTAAAAGCAAGTAGAGATTCTGAATTTAAAATAATCTACATGGTAAAGTTACTTATTTTAGCATTGCCAGAAGAAATTTTATTTAGGTGGTTTTTTAAAGAGAAATTTGAGCAAATTATTTCAAATAAATTTATAGCAACATTAGTGGTTGCTCTTTTATTTGCTCTTCTACACCTTCCTAATGATTTAAGTCCTTCTACAAATATAATATCTATAATATTTTCACTTGGTAGTAGAACAACAGGTCATTTCTTCTTTAATTTTATTAAGGAGAAATCAGATTCAATTGTAGTTCCTTCTATAGTTCATGCTATTTATAATTATTTAATAATGTATTTATAGAAAATTTATGGGTTCTCTTTACGAAAACCCATTTTTTAATATAACTTACTAATTACTTTTTAAATGCAAAAACCTTCAATAAAATAAAAGTTACTGGAATTCCTATTATTGCTGCTAAGCTGTATGCTATTAACTTATGTAAGGCTAAAATATTGAATGCTATTACTACAACTATATTTTGAATTATAAAGTTAGGTATATAGGAAACCCCAAACTTAATAAACTTTACAAATGATAGTTTTTCTTTAAAAGTTATACAACTATTTAAAAGGTATGAGATTATAAGCCCAGAAATATATCCCAGAATAAAAGCTAAATTTTCATTAAGTAAACTTGAGTATATATAAGAAAAAATAACCCCATTAATTGTGTTTATTCCACCTATTATAATGAAAAATATAAATTCCTTATTTAAAAATAATCTCTTTATTTTTGACATAAAGTTCATTTCTCTTTTCACCTTTATTATTTAATAATTTATCTTTAATTATATACCTAGGTCTAGCCTTAGTTTCATTGTATATCTTACCTATATATTCTCCTATTACACCTAAAGAAAGTAATTGAATTCCACCTATCATCCAAATAGAAATTACTATTGATGTCCAACCTATTTGAGTTTTTCCTAGAAATTTCATCATTACTGAGTATATTAATGCAATTAAGCTTATAAAAAATATAGAAAATCCTAAAACCGAAATTATTCTTATTGGCTTAATACTAAAAGAAGTTATACCATCTATTGCAAATGCAAGCATTTTCTTTAGTGGATACTTGGACTCTCCTGCAAAACGCTCATGTCTTTCATATTCAACAACAGAGTACTTATATCCAATTAGGGGAACTATACCTCTTAAAAATAAATTTACTTCTTTAAATTCACTTAATCCCTCTAAAGCTCTCTTACTCATAAGCCTATAATCTGCATGATTGTAAACAACATTTACACCTAACTTATTCATAACCTTATAGAAGCCTAAAGCTGTTGTCCTCTTAAAAAATGTATCTGTTTTTCTTGAGTTTCGAACTCCATATACTATATCATTACCTAGATAATATTCTTCAACAAACTTTTCAATAACATCTATATCATCTTGTAAATCAGCATCTAATGAAATAACCATATCTGCATATTCTTTAGCAACCATTAATCCTGCAAGCAGGGCATTTTGATGGCCCCTATTTTTTGATAAATTTACTCCTGAAAATATATTATTACGCCTATACAACTCTTCTATTATGCTCCAGGTTTTATCCTTAGATCCATCATTAACAAATAGTATCTTACTTTTACTTGATACTTTTCCGTCCTTAATCATTTTATTTACTTTTTCTAAAAGCCTCTTACTTGTCTCCCTTAAAACCTCTTCCTCATTGTAACAAGGGATAACCAAATACAATACTTCTCTCATAACCATATCTCCTTATTTTTATATAGCTAGTCCATTATTTATAGTTAAACATATTTAATAAATTGTAGTATTTTCAAATTCCTCACTTATGTTATATTTATTTAATAAAACTCTAATTCCTTCTATAGCAAAAATGATAAATGCCCATGCTATTATAAGTGAATATCTTCCCTGAGCCTCTGTTACTAAATACATAACTCCATATCCACACAACATTAAATATATTAAATTAATTTCAGAATCCTCAGTATTCTTTCTTCTCTTAATTAGTCCCAGGAATACTAGTATCATAATACAGGCATAAATCAACTCAATTAACCAAAGAGAAACATTTATTCTAACAGCCTCTTCTGGAATATCTAATTTAGATAAATATGCTCCTTCAAAATCTCCTATACTCCATTGCATTGCAAATTTAATTATATAAAATCCAGCTAGTTTTATAGGATTAGTAGTAGTTAGTCTTTCTATTATAATTTCCTTACTTGCTTCATTTATCTTGTCATAATCATAGTTATATTTATTTACAATGCTGGCATCTTCCTCATTCCATCTTCCAAGTCTCTCAATGTTAGTTCCTTTTAATATACTTGTAACTTTTGGCTCACTACCATTCCAAAGCGGAAATTCTGTTATTCCTAGCCCCTGCAACGTAGTACTTACAGTGAATAAAACTAATAAGTATGGTATTAAGTAAAGCCCAACTTTTCTGACCTTTTCAAATAATTTATCTTTTGTATAAATTATTAAATACATTGCAAAGGCTATTATCATAATGGTTGCAACCATTCTAAATAAATTTCCAACAGATAAAATAATTCCAGATAAAACTAGGTAATATTTACTTTTCTTCTTTTTAACTACTAAGATAAATAGATATGTACTAAGTAAATATAATGGTATAGCTATATTCTCCGTACAAAAAATTCCAACATAAGTTACTAATGGTGGAAAAAATGAAGCTAGACTAGCAGCATAGAGACCTAGCTTTTTAGAATTAAATATTTCTTTTGCTAAAAGATATATTAAATAAATAGTTAAAACTCCAAAAAACAAATTAAAACTCTTCATTGCAATTAAGTTATTAGCAGGAAAAACCTTTATCATAAAGGCCATATATAAGGTCATTATTGTTAAATGTGGAAACCTACCTAAATATCCACTTCCCCAAAAAGCTCCTGTATCTCCTGATAATAAATCCTGTGCTGTTTCATATATAACTCTAAAGTCTGATATTGGCACGGTATTTATGTTTAATAGCCATAATCCTCTTAAAATAAATCCTAAGAATAAAATTAATAATATCTTTAATTTTATACTTATATTCTTTTTAATAATGAATAGCTCTAAACCAATTGTAATTGCTAAAATTAAAATTGGTATTATAACTTCTATATTGAAACTTTCATAAAAAAATACACTACCAATAGTAATTAATCCACAGGAAAATAAAACTATTCCCATTAAAGCTGTTAATATATTTGTATAAAATTTTGTAAAACCTATTTTAAACTTTTCCATGTTTACTCCTTAATTAATCTAATGGATATCTATTCTACCTTATTAGTGTTATAGTAATAATTATTCTTTATTATTTTATCAGCTATATCATAAGCTTTCTTTAGCATCTCTTCTTCTTTTTCTGATGGATTTCCAACTACTATTCCACCTTTAATTACTGTTGCATCTCTATTTGTTTTTAATAGATTTCGCCCCATTTGATATCCCTTTGTATCTAAACCTAATATATAAGCTACCGTTGGCATAATATCTATTTGTCCACCATGAGCTTCAACAATCTTACTAGGTATATCCACTCCATAGATAAATAAAGGAACCTTATTATCCTTTTCTTGCCACCAGTTTCCATCAATATTACTAGCTTCTACATCTTCCATATAATATTTATGAACTCCACCATGATCTCCATAAATCACTACTATAGTATTGTCTAATAAATTTTTTTCCTTTAATAATTCAAAAAACAATCCGATTTGCTTATCTGCATAATTAACACTTTGAAAATATCCACCTAACCTATTTTCATCTAAATCCTTTGGTAAATCTAATTCTCTATACTTTTCATCAATATCAAAGGGACCATGACTACTCAATGTTGGTAATACAGCTAAGAAAGGTCCTTCTTCCTTTGAAATCTTGTCTACAAATTGTGTATAAAAGCTTCTATCTGATAATCCAAAGCCTGCATATTCATCTATAATATAATCATTTATATCCCATATTGTCTTATATCCTGCTGCTGACTTCCCAGCTTCTGCCCAATTCCAATCACCTGCTCTTTCAGCATGGGTTAAAATTGTGTTATATCCCTCTTTATTTAATAGTCTTGGTAATGAATAATATTTAACTTCTGGATACTCTAAATAAGTTATAACATCACCTAAAGGTAATACCCCTGAGGCTGCCATCATATCCATATCTATGCTATTTCCCGCATTATTTTGCTCATGTATATTATTAAAATATATACTATTATTAATTAACTTATTTAAATTTGGTGTTATCTCTTGCCCAAAAACACTTTCATTAATTACAAAGTTTTCTAAAGACTCAATTTGAAGAAAAATAACATTTTTACCTTTAGCAATAGATTTATACTCATTATCTTCTATATATTCATTATTCCAAGATAACCATTCATCTATTTCCTTAATATCTTTATCATTAGTTTGTTTTGCTAATTTTTTTATAGTCTTATAATCTTCATAAACATGGTGACCTATTGGTGATCTATATAGAATTCTCGTATATGGATTCCATGATCCTTGCCAATCTTCTTGCATAAATCTAACTTTTCCATTAGATACTTCTTTAATATCAAATATATAGTGATAAGCTCCTATTATAATAAAGCACAAACCAATTAATGATAATGAAAGCCCTACTCTTCTTATATTATTAATTTTGTTGCTAAGTTCTCTATAATAAAATAATAATATACCAATATCAATTACAAGTAATACATCCCTAATTTTAGGATTGATTATCCCTTTATTTAAAGTATAGAAACCTTCATTAAAGAATAAGAACTTTAATTCTAATAAATGTCCAGTCCCCCTATACACCCACAAATCTGAAATAAGTAAAGCAGTATATATAATATCTACAATAATTAAATACTTTAGAGAATTTTTTCCCTTAAACATTAAATATGGAAATATAACTATTCCTAATATAGCTAAGTGGGCTATTGTTAAAAATACATTTATACCTACTCCATTAATAGCATAAATACCATTATCAAAGGAAATAAATAACGTGAATAAAAATTCTTTTAAATATAAAATACTTATCAATATTGTTATCCATCTAAATCTTTTCAAAAGTATCCTCCCTATTAGATTTTCTAAGTAAAAACCTAATTCCTTCTATTGCTAAAATAATAAATGCCCATGCAATTATTAAAGAATATCTTGCCTGAGACTCTGTTATTAAACACATCACCCCATAGCCACATAATATTAAATATATTAAATTTATTTCACTATCACTATTATTCTTTCTCCTATTTATTAATCCTAAAAACACAAGAATTAAAGTGCCCATATAAAATATCTCTAGAACTTTTAGCTTTACATCTATTATTATTTCCTCTTCTGGAACATATAGCTTTGACCAATAACTCCCTCCAAAATCCCCTTCATTCCACTGATTAACAAATTTAACCAAATAAAACCCTGCTAATTTTAAAGGAGGAGTTGTAGTTAATCTTTCTATTATAATTTTCTTACTTTCTTCTTCTATTAATTCATAATCGTAGTTATTATTATTAACTATAGAAGCATCCTCTTCATTCCATCTACCCCAGCTTTCTAAATTACTTCCTTTTAAAATACTAGTGATCTTAGGCTCACTACCTTTCCATAAATGAAATTCTGTTACTCTAAGGCTTTGCAGTGAAAAACTTACAGTAATTAAAACTAAAAAATATGGAATTAAATATAAAGCTAATTTTTTTATTTTTTCTGGTAGCTTGTCATTGGTGTAAATAATAATGTACATAGCAAAAGCTATTAACATAATAGTAGCAACCATTCTAAATAAGTTTCCAAATGATAAAATTATTCCTAATAAAATTAGATAATATTTATTAACTTTCTTCTTTACTACTAGCACAAAAATATAAGTACTTAATAAATAAAATGGAATTGCAATATTCTCAGTACAATAAACTCCTACATATGTCACTAAAGGTGGAAATATTGTTGCAATACTTGCTGCGCACAAGCCTAGTTTTTTAGATTTAAATATTTCTTTTGCTAAAAGATATATTAAATATATAGTTAAAACTCCAAATAGTAAGTTAAATATCTTCATTGCTATTAAATTATTTACTGGAAATACTTTTATCATAAAGGACATATATAGACTCATAATAGTTAAATGTGGAAACCTTGCAATATATCCATTTCCCCAAAAGGCTCCAACATCCCCTTCCAATAATGATCCTGCTACTTCATAAATAACTCTAAAATCTGAAGTTGGAGAACTATTAATATTTAATAGCCACAATCCTCTTAAGATAAATCCTAAAAATAAAATAATGGATAATTTCCACCTATTACTTATTTTTTTATTTTTAATAGTAAAAAAGCATAAAAAAATAATAGCTACTCCTATTATTATTGGTGCTATATCCATAATTTCTAGCTTACCTAAATAATAACTACAAGATACTATCACCATTGCCATTAGAATTATTAGTATATTTATATAAAAGTTAGTAAATAACTTTACAAATCTTTTAATCAATATAATATCACCTATCCCATTTTATATTATTTTTGTGATATTTTATGTTATATATTATATCACATTTTTACAAATATCTTCTATATTTTAATAAAACAATATCTCCTATCCCCTTCCATCAAAATTAGCATCACTTTTATACAAGATATATTAAGCCCTTCCATAAATACCAAATGAATATTTCCTTTTTATTAAATATTATCCATTTGTTCTAATTTCAATATTAAGATAAATATATTAAGTATAACTAAAGGAGTTATTAAGGAGTTATTAAAGAGTTATTAAGAATTTATAAAGAAAATATTCATACTAATTTCATAACTCTAATATACTTGAGATAAGCTCTATATTTCGATCTTAGTAAATTATAATTAACTAAGTATCCTACTTATTACACTTCTAAAGCCTTAAAAAGTTTCCCACAATTTCAAAAAAAGAAGTTATCCCACTAATTATTTAGTGAGATAACTCCTTCTTTATTGCAATATTAATTTTACTTTCAATTATTTTGAATATTTTTTATGAGTTAGTATAACTTCTTTAGCCATTCCCTTTAATAACTCAGTTGTCATTAATTGATCTTCTGCGTGCATTAAAAGTAATGATATTTGAACCTTGTCTCCTGATGCTTCTTGCATAATTAATGAGCTATGTGACTCATGAGCTTTTATTAAAGAATCTTCTGCATCCATCACTAGTTTATCTGCTTCTTCAAAGCATTCTTCTCTCGCTGCCCTCATTGCTTCAAATAATGCTGATCTAGCTTCTCCAACATTACTTATTAATTGAAATGATACTAATTCTAAATTATCCATCCTATGTCCCCCTATGTCTTCACCTTAAAATTTTTCTTCTTGTTTATTTATTAAATTTAGCAACTTTCGTTCTTATAGCAGCTTCCTTTACAGCTTCTGCTACCTTCATTCCAATACCTTTTTCAAAAGCCTTTGGAAGTATTTTTTCTTCATTTAAATCTTCTTTTGAAACGAAATTTGCAATAGCATAAGCTGCTGCTATTTTCATTTCCTCATTTATTTCTTTAGCTCTTACATCTAAGGCCCCTCTAAAGATACCTGGAAAAGCAAGAACATTATTTATTTGATTTGAATAATCTGATCTACCAGTACCTACTATTCTAGCTCCAGCTTCCTTTGCTTCTTCAGGGAATATTTCAGGAACTGGATTTGCCATAGCAAATATTATAGCATCTTTATTCATTTTTAAAACCATATCCTTTTTTAAGATATTTCCTACAGATACGCCTATAAACAAATCTGCTCCATTAATAACTTCATCTAAAGTACCCTTTTCATTATTAGGATTAGATATTTCTGAAAGATTCTTCATAGCTTCATTATGATAATTCATTCCTCTATAAATAGCACCATCTTTATCACAAATTATTAAATTCTTAACTCCTGAAGATAATAATAGCTTACTTATTGCACTACCAGCAGAGCCTGCACCATTTACTATAACTTTTAAATCTTCAAGTTTCTTACCTACTATTTTTAAAGAATTAATTAAAGCTGCTAAAACCACTATTGCAGTTCCATGTTGATCGTCATGAAAAACTGGTATATCTAGTTTTTCTTTTAATAACCTTTCAATTTCAAAGCATCTTGGTGCAGATATATCCTCAAGGTTTACTCCCCCTAAAGTAGGTGCAATTCTTACTATAGTTTCTACTATTTCATTAGTATCCTTAGTATCAAGTACTAGTGGAAATGCATCTACATCTGCAAACTTTTTAAATAAAATACTTTTCCCCTCCATAACTGGAAGTGCTGCTAGTGGTCCTATATCTCCTAGTCCTAAAACTGCAGTTCCATCAGATACTACAGCTACTGTATTCCACTTTCTAGTATAAATATACGCATTTTCTGGATCCTTATGTATTTCTCTACATGGTTCTGCTACTCCAGGAGTATAAGCCAAGCTTAGATCTTTTTCATTCTCTATAGATACCCTTGATGTTATTTCTAACTTTCCTTTAACTTCCTTATGAAAGTTTAAAGCCTCTTCATATATATTCAAAATGTCTTCCCCCTTTTAAATTATACTACCTTAGTTCCGTGAATCTCCTTTGCCCCAGTATACTCTAATAAATATTCTCTATTTTCCTTATTTACACCTTTACCTGGCATAACTATAATTCTATCATTAGCATATGTTACTAAATCTTTTAACACATCTTTGCCTGCTAATGCATTTTCCATTCCACCCTTAGTTAATATTCTATCTACGCCTAAATCTACTAATTCATCTATAGCAGCTTTCTTATCTTCTATTTCATCAAATGCCATATGGAATGTAGTCTTCATAGGCTTTGCAGCTTTAACTAATTTCTTAGTTAATTCTAAGTCTATTTTATTTCCCTTTAAAGCTCCTATTACAACTCCATAAACGCCTAGTTCCTTGCAAGCCTTTATATCTTCTATCATTATTTCAGCTTCATCCTCTGAATATTCAAAGTTTCCCCCCCTAGGTCTTATAATAACTACAAATGGAATTTTCAGATTTTTTAAAGCCATCTTTATATTTCCAAAGCTTGGAGTAGTACCATCCTCTAAAAGATTATCACAGAATTCAATTCTATTTGCTCCTAATGCTTCTGCTCTAAGAGCATCCTTATAATTACCTACGCATGCTTCAAAAATTTTCATAACTTCCTCCTATTTTTTAGTCAAAGGTTATTGGAGATTTAATTCTCTTTAAGTATGCATCTAACCATTCTTGACTTGCTACTTCATAATCAGTTTTCCCATTTTCTTGTTTTTTACATACATAAACTGTTGGCTCTAAAGAGTCTGTAAGTACAGAAAATGAGAAACCTTCAATATTAGTTGCAACACCAAATTCACCCTTGTTGTTAAGTGCAACTACAGATATATCTCCAGCATTTCCTCTTCTTCTTATTAATTCTTTATCTAATCTTGAAACAGCAATATCAGCAGCTTCTTGTGGATGATGTCCTTCCTTCATTAGTCTAACTATTTCATAAGAAATACATCCCTTCATTAAATCTTCTCCAAGTCCAGTTGCTGTAGCTCCACCAACTTCACTATCTACATAGAAACCTGAACCTGATAATGGAGAATCTCCAACTCTTCCTTTTTTCTTCATAAATAGTCCACTTGTAGAAGTTCCTGCTACCATTTTACTATTACTATCTAAAGCTACCATACCTACAGTATCATGTCCATCATAAGGACTTAAACCCTCTTTAGCTATTTCTCTTCTCTTTTTTTCATAGTGTAATTTTGCTCTATCTGTAAGCATATTTACTCTTTCAAATCCATTTTTATGAGCAAAAGCTTCTGCTCCTAAACCTTGAAGAAAACAATTTACTTGCTCATTACTAAGCTTTCTAGCAATGCTTATTGGGTTCTTAAAATCCTTAATTCCAGCAATTGCTCCTATTGAAAGAGAGTCTCCATCCATATATGCTGCATCTAACTCTACTTCACATTCTTCATTAGGTAATCCACCATACCCTACGGATTTATAAAATGGAAAATCCTCAACCATCTTAATTGCATTTTCTATTGCATCTCCTGCTGATTTACCACTTATTAATAATTCTTTAGCACTAGTTATACCTTCTATAGCCATTCTCCATGTCGCTATCATTGCATATTTCATATATCTATCCTCCAAATCAATTTATTATATACTTCTATATTTAATATGCAATATATAAAAGCAAATCCCATGCCAAATTTCTGTATAGTGGATTTTTATATATTATTGTAAGTATAATTTGCCTTTCTATTTAAGTGTATTGTAAAATAATACATATAACAATAAAATTAATACAGTATTTTTATTTTTTTAATACATATATACATAAGACTAAGTTCTCTATACAATTATTAATAATTAGAAGGAATGAAAATATGAAAAGAATCGATTTAATATATAATACAGTGAAAAAACTAGATACTGGTGATGGTGTAACTACTTTAGAGTTAAGTAACCACCTTAACTTAGAGCGTTCAAATGTAAGTAAAGATTTAAACCTCTTATTAAAAGCTGGAAAGTTGTTTAAAAACAATAGTAGACCTGTTAAGTACTTTTTTAATAATCCTAATGCTACGGATTTTAGTAAAAAGTCAACTTTAGATAAAATGAGCTACCTATATCCATCCTTATCTCCTTCAATTAAACTTGCTAAAACTGCTATACTATATCCACCTAATGGTATGAATTCATTAATAATAGGTGATACTGGTGTTGGTAAATCTATGCTTGCCAAATTAATGCATGAATATGCTAATTCTTTAGATCCATCTAAGGATATGCCCTTTATTCATTTTAATTGCTCAGATTATTCTAGTAATACTCAGCTATTAAGTGCTCAATTATTTGGAGTAAAAAAAGGAACCTTTACTGGTGCTACTGAAGATAGACCTGGACTAATTGAAGAAGCTAATGGTGGAATACTATTCTTAGATGAAATACATAACCTACCTAGTGAAGGTCAAGAAATGCTTTTTGTATTTATGGACACAGGATATTTTAAAAGATTAGGTGAGGTTTCAAAAAGAATTAAATCATCTGCTCGTATAATATGTGCTACTAATAAGGATATTAATCAGTCATTACTTAATACTTTTATTAGGAGAATTCCAATAAAGATAAATCTTCCTGACTTAAATGAACGACTTTTAGAAGAGCGTTTAACTTTAGTTGAATATTTTATTAAGGAAGAAAGCTTAAAGCTAGATAAACCTATTTTAGTTTCAAAAAATTCCATGCTTTGCTTATTATCATATGATTGTCCTTTTAATGTTGGTCAATTAAAAAGTGATATTACCTTAGCTATTGCCAATGCATATACAGATTACTTTATTAATAATAAAAAACATATTAAAATAAATAGTCCAGATTTGCCTATAGATATTAAATCTGCTTTAAATAAAGATTTAGAAAAAGAAAATACTCTTCTTAAATCTCTAGAGGAAGTTGACGGATACTATGTCTATGATAAAAATACAGAAATAACTAGTCACTCCTTTATAAAACAAAAACATATAATCTTATCTAAATATAAAGATTATATAAATAATATTGATAGTGCAATTCACCACAAAGATAGTTGTACCAACTCTATAGTAAATGCTTTTAATATATATATAGGTACAATTATAGATAATCAAGATAACTTTAACTTTACTTTTGAAGAATCTGCTTATGAAGACTTATTATCAAAGATTATAAATATAGATACAGATATTAAGGAAACTCTTTCAAATGATAGGTTTAAGAAGTTCCTTCATATTCATATAGATATGATTTATGATAGGATAGATCTTATAGATTCAGCTACCTTCCCGTCATTAAGTAAGCTTAAATCAATGTATAAAGATTATTACCCTTTAACACTTGAGTTAAAATCTTTAATAGAGAAAACCTATAATATAAATTTATCTGATTTAGAAATATTATTTATATTAACTTTAGTAATATACGTAAAGCAACTAGAACAATTAAAAGTGACTAATTAACTTTTTATTATTACTTCCTCATTGTGTGATAGAACCTTCTTTTTTATAAAGCTTGAGACAATCAATAGGAGTATCTTACATATTAGATACTCCTATTAATTGTCTCACTTAATTTTATAATTTATATTTGGTTACTTTCACAGTTTATTACACTCAACTAACTCTAATCATATCCTTAACATCTAATATTTTGGAAATTTCATTTTCTTTCATTCCACATTCCTCTATAGCTACATCTTTAACATATCTTTCTGTTTTTAAAGCTGTCTTTGCAATTTCCGCTGCTTTTTCATAGCCTAGAATTGGAGCTAAAGCTGTTACTATTCCTATACTTCCATTAACAAGATTAATGCATCTCTTTTCATTTGCTTCTATTCCAGTTATACAATTCTTAACGAAGGTTTCTACTCCATTAGTTAAGATAATAATTGATTCATAAAGATTATGCATTATTATTGGATAGAAAGCATTTAACTCTAATTGTCCACTTTGCACTGCCATAGTTATAGTTAAGTCATTACCCATAATTTGAAATGCTATTTGCTTCATTACTTCTGGCATTACAGGATTAACCTTTCCTGGCATAATTGAAGATCCATTTTGTTTAGCTGGTATTCTAATTTCTCCAAATCCTGTTCTTGGTCCTGAGGACATAAGTATCAAATCTCCTGAAATCTTGCTGATATTAGTTGCACAAATCTTTAATTTAGATGAAACTTCTACATACTTATCTAGATTTTGAGTTCCATCTACTAAATCTTCAGCTTGATTTACATCTTCTCCAAAAATTTCTTTCAATTCATCTACTACTTCTTCAATATATTTCTTACTTGCAGTAATTCCAGTTCCAACTGCTGTACCACCAAGATTTACATTTAATAATGAAGATTTCACATCATTTAGCCTTTTAACATCCCTAGCAATAGCTAAAGAATATGCTTTAAATTCTGCTCCTAAGCTTATAGGAACTGCATCTTGCATTTCAGTCCTTCCCATTTTTATTATATCTTCAAATTCCTTTGATTTTTCTTCTAGAGAATTTTGTAATACTTTAATTTTATAAATACAATTATCTAATAATTTATAAGCAGTTATACTTGCTGCTGTTGGAATTACATCATTTGTTGATTGTCCCATATTAACATGATCATTTGGATGAACTGGATAATACTTTCCCTTTTCATACCCTAAAATTTCATTTGCTCTATTTGCTATTATTTCATTTATATTCATATTCATAGATGTACCTGCTCCACCTTGAATAGGATCTATAATAAACTCATTAATAAACTTACCAGAATATATTTCATCACAAGCCTTCTTAATAGCCTCAGCTAATTCACTCTTTAAGTCTCCAACCTTTTCATTAGTAATAGCTGCTGCTTTTTTTACTAACGCTAAATTCTTAATAAAATCAATATTTGCACTTAATCCACTTATTCTAAAATTCTCAAATCCCCTTAAGCTTTGGATTCCATAATAAGCATCCTTCCCTACAAACTTTTCTCCAATTGAGTCCCTTTCTTTCCTAAAATCCATATATATATACCTCCTTAATAATTATCAAATCTCTTATTAATATATAAAGCAATATATATGCCAATTAGAGTTTTCCTAAATATTCATTGTATATCTTTAATCTACTTCCCTAGAACTCACTATCTGTATATATATTTACAACTATAAGTTCATATAACAACACACTATTTTATATTAATAATATAATTAATACACTATTTTATAAATCATATTTTTTTAACACTCTAATTAAATTTATTAATAAAATTTATACTTCTTTTTTAATAAACAGTATATTTATAAGGTAATACTTCATAGGTTAAATATAATAAATAGATATTGATACATAGCTTTCAACTCTAAAATTATCATTAATATCAATATTAAAGTAAATGTTTAAGTGTAGTTAATTTAACTTCTAGAAATAGAAAAACTCAGCCTTAGCTGAGTTTCATCATATAAACCGTCGCACAATGAAAAATTAATTCTTCATTATTCATTCTTAATTTCCGCTATTTATGCGACAATTCTATTAATTATTAATTGTTATCTAAATAAGACAATTCTATTTAGCTAACTCATATATAGCTCTTACATATGCTCTTACACAATCTTCTAACTTAGCCACTTCAATATATTCGTTCTTTTGATGAGCTAAATCTTCTTCCTCTACATTTAAAGGGCCAAATGCAACTGTATTAGGCATAAGCTTTGCATATGTTCCTCCCCCTGAAGCTAATAGCTCTGCTTCTTTATTGAAGGTTTCTTCATAAGCTTTTTTAAGGGATTTAATTAAATTATGATCTTTAGGAAAATGTAGAGGATAATTATGATTACCCATAACAAATTCTAAAGAACTTTCTCTTAAGGTATCTTTTACCTTATTAATTATTTTAAGATGATCAATAGTAACTGGATATCTAACATTAAATCTCATAGTAATTTCATTATCACTACTATTAATTATTCCAAGATTAATAGTTAACTTACCAGACTCTTCATCTTCATAATTAATTCCAAGTTTTTCTCCATTATAGTCTCTTCCTATAAACTTATTAAAATCTCTTAAAAAGTTTGTAAAAGTATCTTTAAAGCTTAGAACCTTATTTAAATAAGATAATAGTTTAGAACCTGCGTTATCTCCTTCTTCTGGAGTACTTGCATGAGCAGATTTTCCATAAGCCTTCACTACTAATGAATCCTCTTTTTCTATTAATTCAATATTGTACTCTTCTCTTAAATTTACATCACTAAAATAACTTAAGAAATTTCTATCCTTATAAGAAAACACTGCTTCACATATATCAGGTACTATATTAGATTTCTTTCCACCTTTAATATAGTTAATCTTATATTCATCATTAGTTAATATTTTTGACTTAACTACAAAAGTTAAAATCCCCTTTTCTGATGTTACTATTGGAAAATAGGCATCTGGAGTAAAACACATTGTAGGAGGCTTTTCCTTTTTTAGATAATAATCTATATCCTCAGTTCCAGATTCTTCATTAGTTCCAAATATTACTCTAACATTTTTAGATAGTTTAATATTTGAATCCTTTAAATACTTTAATGCATAAAGTGCTGCAAATAAAGGACCTTTATCATCTACAGAACCTCTAGCATAAAGCTTACCATCTTTTATTACTGGCTTAAAAGGATCTGTATCCCATCCTTCCCCTACTGGAACAACATCAATATGTCCAAGTACACCTACATATTCATCGCTATCAGAGTTTTTATATTCAGCATAACCTATAAAATTATCTAAATTTACAGATTTAAAGCCATATTCCTCAGATATCTTTAATACTGTATCAAGTCCAGCTTTTATGCCACACCCAAAGGGAGCATTAATAGTTCCTTTATCTTTAATTGTATTTATTTCTAAAAGCCTGAATAAATCCTTATAAAATACTTTATCAACCTTTAAATTATTTAATATATCCACTGTGAAAACCTCACTTCTAACTATAAAGAGAAATCAAAATCCTCATCATCTTCTTCAGCTTCTTTTATTTCTAATTCATATTGCTTCTTGTCCATCATCTTAATAAATGGATACCATATTCCCATAACAACAAACATATCGAATAATTGTAATAATGCACCTCTTATACTTCCAGTAATTAAGTATCCTTGAATTATTGGAGGAGTTGTCCAAGGTAAATAAATACCATTTGGTTTTGGTACTAATCCTGTACTCATTGCAAAATAATTTATACAAATAAGAACAACTGGTGCTAATATTAATGGAATAAATGCTATTGGATTTAAAACCATAGGTAATCCAAACATAATTGGCTCATTAATATTGAACATACCTGGAACTGCTGATAATTTACCAATTTCTTTGTATTGTTTTGATTTTGCTCTTAATGCTAAGAATATACAAACAGCAAGTGTTGCTCCTATTCCTCCCATGTAAACTAAATCGTAGAATTGCTCAGTTAAAATATGTGGAGGTTGAAGCCCTGCTTGAATTGCAGCCATATTTTCTTCTTGTAACTGTAACCAGAATGGTCTTACAACACCATTTAATGTTGAAGTTGCATTAACTCCTAAGAACCAGAATAAAGTAGATAATACTGCTAATCCTATAGCTCCAAATATATTATTACCAACTAAAGCTTGTGCTGGAGCTGCTATAAGAGTATAAATCATATTAAATATTGATCCATATGAAGTCATTTGGAATAATGTACGAACTATTAGCATTAATGTAATAATTACAAATCCAGGAATAAGTGCTGAGAAAGCCTTTGAAACTGCTTCTGGTACACTTGGTGGCATTTTAATTGCAATATTTTTCTTTACAAATATATTAAATATTTCTGTAACTACAATACCTACGAATATAGCAACTATAATACCTTTTGCTCCTACCCAGTTACCAATCTCGATCATTCTTCCAACATAATGAGAAGTTCCTTCTATCTCAATATACTGATCAAATGGCATTAAAATAATGAAACTTGCTATACTTATTAACGATACTGTGAAAGCATCTATTTTATATCTCTTTGAAAGGTTATATGCTATAGCACCTGCTATATATACAGCCATAAAATCAAATGTTACTCTAACTGGAGTTTTAATTAATTGGTAGAAACCCTCTCCAAAAAGTTTAACCTGTAAATCTTCCCAACCTGGAATAGGAAAATCAGCTATAATCATAAATACTGATCCTATTATTAAGAAAGTCATTATTGTAGCAAAAGAGTCACGAACAGCTCTTAAATGTCTCTGTGCAGATATTTTTTGAGCTATTGGAATAACTTTTTCTTCTAACATTGCCTCAAACTTATTCATTATATCTCCTCTTCTTTCTTACTAATACTATTGATTAGCTTTTATCATTTTTATTGCTTGTTTTAAAACTTTTTCACCATTCATAGTTCCATAATCAGCAGCATTAATAACAGCTACAGGAACATTTTTTTCTTTACAAGGTCCTTCTATATCCTTAAGTAAAAACTTAACTTGTGGTCCTAATAAAACACAATCCACTTGCTTTTCATTAAGAGTTTCAAAAGATTTAGCAAAAGGTAAAGCCTCTATATGAACGTTTACACTATGTTTAGCAGCAACCTCTCTCATTTTTGTTACTAGTAAACTTGTTGACATTCCGGCATCACAAAATAAATAAATATTTTTCATAATAATTCCTCCTAATAATTTTTTATACCTATTAATATAGCAATTTCTATACCAACTTTTTAATATAATGATTCTAGCCTTGATTTTTCATAACTTTTACTAAGAATATTAAAAAAATTTCTATTTTTTTTAACAGTGTGTCTTAAGTTTATACACTTATCTAAAAAAATTTCTATTTTTTTCTTCTAGTGTATTACTTTTAAATTTCAACTATACAATATATATTCTTATAGAATACTATAGAAACTATCGTACAATTTAGAATTAAGAACAATGAATAACTTGAAGCAATGACCATATATAGAAAGGTAAAAAATAAACCTTAAAGGCTAAGAATTCCAATTATCTTAGAATTCTTATTAAACCTTAAAGGCTATCTTTATGCCAAATATTATTTTACTTAATATACGCTTAGGTGTCTATAAATTTAATATAATATTTGTACACTATAGTATTGAATTTTGTGATAAGCTCTTATATCTATCATATCTTTCTTTAGCATCTTCTTCAGTCTTAGCAAATAATTCATCTGCTATTTCTGGGAAAGCCTTAGCAAGTGATGAATATCTAACTTCACCCATTAAGAAGTCTCTAAGACTACTACTTGGTTCTTTAGAATCTAAAGCAAAGGCATTCTTTCCTTGAACCTTTAAATCTGGGTTGTATCTATATAAATGCCAATATCCTGAATCAACAGCTCTCTTTTCTTCATAAGGAGTATTTGACATTCCAAGCTTAATTCCATGACTTATACAAGTTGCATAAGCAATTATTAATGAAGGTCCATCATAAGCCTCTGCTTCTGCTATTGCCTTAAGTGTTTGATTTAAGTTAGCTCCCATACAAACTTGAGCTACATAAACATAACCATAAGTCATAGCCATAAGTCCTAAGTCCTTCTTCTTGGTTCTCTTTCCTGTAGCTGCAAACTTAGCAACAGCTGCTTCTGGAGTTGCCTTTGAAGATTGACCTCCTGTATTTGAATAAATTTCTGTATCAAATACTAAAACATTAATATCTTCACCTGAAGCTAATACATGGTCTAATCCACCATAGCCAATGTCATATGCCCATCCATCTCCTCCAAATATCCATTGAGATCTCTTAACGAAGAATTCCTTATCCTTTAAGATTTCTTTAGCTATTTCTGAGTTTTCAGATTCTAAAGCCTGAGTCAATAACTTAGCTCTTTCTCTAGTTCCTTCTCCACTTTCTCTATGGTCATACCAATCTTGTAGCACTACTTTAGAATTATCTGAAAGATTTCCTTCTTCTAAAGCTATTCTTACATTATCAGCAATTCTTTCTCTTATAGTCTTAACTCCAAGGAACATTCCAAGACCATATTCTGCATTATCTTCAAATAATGAATTAGCCCAAGCTGGTCCATGGCCTTCACTATTTGCTTTATAAGCAGTTGAAGCACCTGATGCAGCCCAAATTGATGAACAACCTGTTGCATTAGCTATCATCATTCTATCACCAAATAATTGAGTTACAAGCTTAGCATATGGAGTTTCTCCACAACCTGCACAAGCTCCTGAGAATTCTAGTAAAGGTTCTTCAAATTGACTTCCCTTTACTGTATTCTTACTCATAGGATTTTCCTTAGGTGATAATCCATCAATAGCATATTCCCATGCTTTAATTTGATCTGTTTGAGTTTCTATAGGTTTCATAACTAAAGCCTTACCTGGAGCTGGACATATTTGAGCACAGTTTCCACATCCAGTACAGTCTAAAGTAGATATCCCAATAGTATATTGATATTCTTTGTTTCCCTTAACACCATTAGCCTTTATACTCTTATAGCTATCTGGAGCATTTTTTGCTTCCTTATTAGTAGCTAAGAATGGTCTAATTACAGCATGTGGACAAACAAAGGCACATTGGTTACATTGGATACATTTATCTTGTTGCCATTCTGGAACATTAACAGCAATTCCTCTCTTTTCAAATGCAGTAGTACCTGACATAAAGGTTCCATCAGAAATACCTGAATCTATAAATGTTGAAACAGGAATATTGCTTCCTTCTAAACTATTAGTAGGAATACAAATTTCTTCAACAAACTTAGGTAATACCTTCTTTTCACTTTCTTCCTTATCTACAGCATCCTTCCATGAATCCTTAGGAGTAATCTTAACTAATGAATCTAAGCCCTTATCAATAGCTTCATAATTCATATTAATAATCTTTTCTCCCTTTTTACCATAAGATTCAACTACTGCATTCTTTAAATACTTAACTGCATCTTCAATAGGAATAATATTAGCAAGCTTAAAGAAAGCAGCTTGCATTATCATATTAATTCTTCCACCAAGGCCTATTTCTTGAGCAATCTTTATAGCATTTATAATATAGAAATCTATATTATTTTCTACTATATATCTCTTCATCTTAGCTGGAAGTTTTTCTTCTAGTTCTGCTTCATTCCAAATAGAATTTAATACAAATACTCCATTTTTCCTTAAGCCTTTTAGAACATCATACTTATAGACATAAGATTGATTGTGACAAGCCACAAAGTTAGGCTTTTCTATTTCATAATGTGATTTAATTAATGATTTACCAAATCTTAAATGAGATACAGTTATTCCACCAGATTTCTTTGAATCATAGGCAAAATATCCTTGAGCATACATATTAGTATGGTCACCAATTATTTTTATTGCACTCTTATTAGCACCTACTGTACCATCTGATCCTAATCCCCAGAATTTACATTCTGTAGTTCCTTCTGGAGTTGCATCTACTTCTTCAATTGGATCTAAAGACAGATTAGTTACATCATCTTCTATACCAATAGTAAATCCATTTATAGGTTTATCAGCTTTTAAATTCTCAAATACTGCAGCTATATGTGAAGGATATGGATCTTTTGATGACAGCCCAAATCTTCCACCATAAACCTTAGGTGGATTATCCATTTCATTAACAGCTCTAACAACATCTAAGTATAAAGGCTCACCTACTGATCCAGGCTCCTTAGTTCTATCTAAAACAGCAATTTTCTTAACTGTATTTGGAATAACCTTTAATAACTTTTCAATAGAGAATGGTCTATAAAGTCTTACTTTAACAAGACCTACTTTTTCTCCTTTAGCTCTTAAATAATCTATAGTTTCTTCAGCAACTTCAGTTACTGCACCCATTGCAATTATAATTCTATCAGCTTCTTTGTCTCCATAATAATCAAAACAATGATATTCTCTACCTGTAAGTTCAGTAATCTTAGACATATATTCTTCAACTATATCTGGAATATCCTCATAATACTTATTTAATGCTTCGCTTAATTGGAAATATACATCTGGATTTTGTGAGGTACCTCTTGTGACTGGATGATCTGGATTTAAAGCACTTTTTCTAAAATTATTTAATGCTTCATAATCAACTAAATTTGCAAGTTCATCATATTCTAAAACTTCAATTTTTTGAATTTCATGGGATATTCTAAATCCATCAAAGAAATTAACAAAAGGCATCCTAGCCTTAATAGCTGTTAAATGAGCAACAGGAGCTAAGTCCATTACTTCTTGTACTGAACCTTCAGAAAGCATTGCAAATCCTGTTTGCCTTGCTGCCATAACATCTTGGTGATCTCCAAAAATACTTAGAGAAGATGTTGCAATAGATCTAGCTGCTACATGTATAACTGCTGGTAGTCTTTCCCCAACCATCTTATACATATTAGGAATCATTAGTAATAAACCTTGAGATGCTGTAAAAGTAGTGCTTAAGGCACCTGCTTGTAGAGAACCGTGAAGAGCACCTGCTGCCCCCGCCTCTGATTGCATTTCAACTAACTTTACAGGTTTACCAAATATATTTTTCTTACCCTTTGCCTCCCATTCATCCATATGCTCAGCCATTGGTGAAGATGGAGTTATTGGATAAATTGTACTAACTTCTGTAAGGGCATATGCCACATGAGCTGCAGCAGTATTTCCATCCATGGTCTTTGTTTTTCTCATTTTGTCTACATACCTCCTTTAAATTTTGTTCTATATATAGCAATTAATATTTTAGTTTTTACATGGATATGTTCAAATATACAAAAATCAATCTTGTATTGAACACCTACATCTATAATATACCAAATAATAATAATTCTTTAAAGATAATCATTATAATTTTGCTCAATTTTCAATATTCATATTTATGCATATTATGCCCATATAAAACCTACTTCTCTCCAAGTCGACATTCTAATTATATTATGTAAAATCATATTAATGAAAAAATGAAAAACTTCCTAACAATATAAATTTATCTACATTACAAAAAATAATAGATAATTGACTTATATTATTAAGAAGTCTCAGTTTCACTAACTTTTATTGAAATTCAGCTTGTCTGAATTTCTTCCTTTAGTAGGCTGCATCCCCAGACTCAAATTATTAAAGAAGCTTTTTAACTAGAATTGTATTCGAAATTATTTAAAAATCGGAAAGTTAATACATATCATTATGTTATATTCACATTTTAAAAGTAGTTATACTTATTGATTGCTTTTCTTCATTTCTATTAATAGGATATGAGATTTATTTTTAGCTTTAATCTTTATACTTTCTTCTTTTATTTCTAATGCATCTCTTTCATAAATATCAAGATTATTTATTTCAGAATCTCCTTCTATTTGAACTAAATATCCTTGTCGTCCTTCTTTTATCGGAAAATCTATTTCCTTTCCTTCATCTAATTCAACTACATAAAAGTTTGCATCTTGATTTATCTTTATGGGAGCATTGCCTCCCTTGCTAGAAACGATATTTAACCATTTATTTTTTCTATCTTCTTCTTTAAATCTATAGTCTCCATAGTTTGGCTCATAGCCCTTCTTATCAGGAACTACCCAAATTTGAAGTATTCTCGTAGTTTCATCACCTAGGTTTTCTTCACTGTGATAAACTCCTGTTCCAGCACTCATATATTGAACATGTCCTCTATATACAGTATTTTTATTTCCCATAGTATCCCCATGAGTTAATCCTCCATCCACAATATAAGATACTATTTCCATATCTTTATGTGGATGAAGAGGAAATCCTGTCCCAGCTGCTATTAAGTCATCATTAATAACTCTTAATGCTCCAAAATTCATATTATCTATATTAAAATATTCTGCAAAAGAAAAATGAAATATACTTCTAAGCCATCCTAACTCACTCTTGCCCATATTTTTATGATCAATTCTTCTAATCATATTCTTACCTCCTTATTTATACTTCTCAATAATCACATTTTAGAATGAAAAAAATTAGAATGAATAATGAAGGAGCTGTCGCAATAGTGGATAAAAAAATCCGCTAGCGATAGCTCCTTTTCTATAATATCATAAACTTTATTACACATTTTATGATAGAAATAAAC
>JAHAIU010000334.1 GCA_018372555.1 Clostridium sp. | reverse complement strand
ATAAAGTTAAAGAAGAATTAGATGAGCTAGAAAGAGATTCTATAGTTTTATCTGACTTAACTATAGAATATGCTCAGGAATCAACTATTAATGTCTTAGGGAATATACATATTATTGGTAAGGGGCTATTTACTACTACCTTAGATGCTTCTGATAGTATAGTGTTTGATTACGAAAACTCAGTATGTAGAGGTGGGTATTTAAAGGCTGGTAAGTTAATAAAAGCTTCTACTATTGGTAGTGAGGCTGGTGTTATCACCAGTTTAGAGGTAGAGAAATCAGGAGAAATATATGTAAATATTGCATATCACAATACTACCTTTATAATAGGGAATAAAAAGTATATTTTAGACAAGCCTTCTAAGAATATACATGTTTATGTTGAGAAAGATGGTAGCTTAGCAGTAGATAAATTGCTTCTATAGGAGGGTGTAAAGAATGAATGAAATTAAAATATTAGTTTTTAAGCTTGGAAATGAATTTTATGCTACTAATATTATGGAAGTGGAAAGAATTCTTGGATTTCAAGAACCAACAAAACTTCCAGATTCCCCTACTTTTTTAGATGGGGTTATAGATTACGAAAATAGTGTTTTACCTATTATAAATATTGTTGATAAATTTGGATTAAAAGATATAAATAGTTTTGAAAAAAAGATTATAGTTGTTAAAAGAGAAAGTGGAAAGTTTGGAATATTAGTAGATAGTGTAAGTGAAGTTATGAGTATTTATGAAGAAGATGTAAAGAATCCTAATAGCCTTTCAACATTAATATCTAAGAAATATATACAAGGATTAGTTAAGAAGAATGATAATATAATTATTATGATAAACTTAGATAAAATATTAACTGTCCAAGAGGAAGAGATTGTTTTTCAGGGGTGAAAGGTTTGAATGAAAAAAAAGAAGTCAGGGTTGGAATAGCTGATGGAGCAGTAGTATCATCTCCAGATAAATTAGTTACCTTAGGACTTGGTTCTTGTGTTGGAATTGCCATTTATGATTATCAAAAGAAGGTAGCAGGGCTGGTGCATATAATGTTACCTGATAGTACTCAATTTAAAAATATAGTTAATCCCTTTAAATATGCTGATTTGGGAGTTAATGCAATAGTTAAAAAGATGATTTCTTTAGGCTGCAAGAAAGAAAATATGACGGCTAAAATAGCTGGAGGAGCATCTATGTTTAACTTTCCAGATAAAAAAATTATAAGTGACGTAGGAAAAAGAAATAGTAAAGCTGTTATCGACGCAATAAGGGAGCTATCAATTCCTTTAGTTGGTGAAGATGTTGGTGGAAATAGGGGAAGAACTATGGTTTTTGAAAGCGAAGATGGCTCTGTGTTAATAAAAAGTATAGGAAGCAATATTAAAGAACTCTAGAGGAGGGGAATACTATTGTTTGGATATGTAAGAAATAAAGATATAGTATTAATTGGAGCATCAACAGGAGGACCAAATGCCATTGAGACTGTAGTAACTAATTTATCTAGGGATTTAAATGTTACTGTTTTAGTGGTACAACATATGCCAAGTGGCTTCACAAAGAGTTTTGCAGAAAGGTTAGATAGAAAATCTCAGCTAGTAGTAGTTGAAGCTACAGATGGTATGAAAATAGAAAAAAATACTGTTTACATAGCTCCTGGAGGAAGTCATATGGAAGTTACCTCTAATGGAGCCATAACATTAACAAATGAACCTTTACTATGGGGGGTAAGGCCAGCTGTAGATAAACTATTTAAGACAGCAGCTGCTGTTTATGGAAGTAGGATAATATCTGTTATTCTTACTGGTATGGGAAAGGATGGAGCAGAAGGAACAGCTATAGTTAAAGAAAAGAATGGTGTTACTATTGCTCAGAATAAGGAAAGTTCTATAATATATGGAATGCCAAAAGTAGCCTATGAAACAGGATGTGTTGATTATATACTTCCATTAAAGGATATAGCATCAAAAATAACTAGTATAGTTAATGGCAATTAGGAGGGTATATGGATTTTTCGGAATTTCATAATTGGGTATATAAGGAATATAGGGTTGATTTAAATGCCTACAAACCAGAACAGTTAAATAGAAGGATTGGCAGCTTAATGTCTAGGGTAGGGGTTTGTTCTTTGGCAGATTATAAAAAGTTATTAATGTCTAATAAAGAAGAAAGGGATAAATTTATAGACTTTATAACTATAAATGTGACAGAGTTTTTTAGAAATACAGAATTATTTATGGAGCTAGGAAATATACTAAAAGAATATTCCATGTTAAATTCACGTATTAAAATTTGGAGTGCAGCATGTTCTATAGGTTGTGAGCCATATAGTTTAGCCATGATACTAAATGAAATAAATCCTAGAGTTAATGCAAAAATTTTAGCTACTGATATAGATAACAATATACTAAGAAGAGCTAAAGAAGGTGAGTATTTGCCTTCAGAAATGAAAAATATTACTGGAGATTTCAAGAAAAAATATTTCAAAGAGATAAATGGAAAATTTTTAATTGATACTAAATTAAAATCAATGATTAATTTTAAAAAACATGATTTAATTTTAGATATATACGAAAAAGATTTTGATTTAATAGTTTGTAGAAATGTTGTGATATATTTCAAGAAAGAAATTAAAGATGAAATCTTTCAGAAGTTTTCTAATTCATTAAAAAAGGGTGGTATGC
>JAHAIU010000333.1 GCA_018372555.1 Clostridium sp. | reverse complement strand
ATCATAGAAATAAAGACCTGGAACTGCATATTTTGATTTTGGATGTTCTGGTTTTTCTTCTAATGATATAACCTTATTATTATCATCAAACTCAACTACTCCAAAAGCTCTTGGATCTTGAACATAATATCCAAATACCATTGCGCCCTTTTCTAGCTTTGCCGCCTCTACTAAATGGTTAGAAAAGCTTTGTCCATAGAATATATTATCCCCTAAAATCATAGCAACATTATCATCACCTATAAAATCTTCACCTATAATAAAGGCCTCAGCTAATCCATTAGGTTGTTCTTGAACTGCATATTCTATCTTTAATCCAATCTCTGCACCATCTTGAAATAACTCCTTAAAGTTTACTATATCTCTTGGTGTAGATATAATTAATATTTCCCTAATCCCTGCAAGCATTAATACGGACATTGGATAATAAATCATAGGCTTATCGTATATTGGCACCATCTGCTTCGACATTGCCTTTGTTACTGGGTACAGTCTTGTCCCTGATCCACCTGCTAATATTATACCCCTCATAATATATTTCTCCTTAATTAATTTTAATATATATATCTTATATAAATCACTAATAAAACTTTTAGTAATTAATTATTAAATTACATTATATATTTGTCTATATATTTTTTTAATATACTTATTATTCTTTTTACTAACTCTCTATTGAATAATAAAAAAATCACCAAAGATAATAAAAAGAAAATAATTTGCATTTTAAAATTTTCAAAATAATATAGTGCTGAAAAAATAAAGTTTAATACTATTAGTATTATTAAATTTTTCTTATCAATATTTATTTCAAAATACTTTTTAGTATGTTTTATCCTTATTAACCAGACAATTAAATATGATATTAATGTAGATACTGCAGCACCAAATATCCCTAACATAGGTATAGAAAATAAGTTTATTGTAATGTTTAATATAGCACCAATTAGTGTTGTATTCAAAGAACCTTTTGTATCATTTGCACTTAAATACCCAGTACCATAAAAAACTGAAAAAGATGAAAATATAGCAGCCAAATATAATACTGGTACCAGTTTATATCCTTCAGCAAACTCACCCTTTATAAATAAATTAAATAATAATCTTGTTAGGGGTAATAACACAATAATTCCCGATATTTGTAATTTCATATAAATATTAAACATCCGGGTATAATAATCATTTGTATCCTTTTTATTATATTCAATTATTGCAGATTCCTGCCAAGCTAAGGAAAAGAAACTGTTAATAATAAAAATGATTGATGAAAATTTATTTGCCATTGCATATAATCCATTGACAGAAGCATCCATAATAAAAGTTATCATATATCTATCTGATACATTCATCATCCACCAACTCATGCTATTAGGTATTAATGGAACAGAAAATTTGCATAGTTTCTCAATAATTTTTTTCTCCCTTAAATTAAAGCTAATTAATTTAAATATATTAAGTTTAAATTCTAAAAATATTAAAGCAAATATATTCCCCAATATATATGAAATAACTAATCCATTTACTCTAAACTTAAACACTACTATAAATAGAATATTAAATAATAATGTTACTATAGTTAATATAACCCCAGCTATAGCGAACTCTAGATTTTTCTTCAAACCTCTAGAAATTTGGGACCATAAATTGTAGAATATTGTAGAAACTATATAAATATATATTATTATAGAATTCTCTATTTTAAAGATAACACTCACTATTATATAAACAATTGAAAATATAACAATATTCCTTATTGTTATCCATACTCCATTAGAAATATATAAACTTTTTTCCGTTTCTCTTTCTTCTACTAATATGAATCTATATATTCCATCCATTATCTGAAACGTCACAATGGGAATTAGTAATGACGCTGTATTAACAATTAAATCAAAATATCCATATTCTGATTTTAACAAGTATTGAGTATATATAGGTAATAATATAAAAGTTAAAAGCTTTGAGCCAAAATTACCAAAAGCATAAATTATTGTATTTCTTATTAATTGATTTTCTTTATTCATTATAAACATCCTCTAATAATCCAAAGATATTCTTCATATTCGATAAATTAAGATTAATCAATTCATTCTTTTTGCTAATCAAATCTTCATCATTGATAGACTTAATTTTTTCATACTCTTCACTTAAATCTTCAAAATTTATACAATGATTTTGCAACTCTAAATCCCAGGTTTTTAAATATTCATCTAATTTTGTTATCTCTTTATTTAATCCTATATGCCTTACACCATATGACATAGCCGTTATATTTCCATGTAAACTAGTTCCTGCAAAGAAATTGCTTTTAGCAATTATATACATAATTTCATATATGTTAAGCTCTTCAAAATATATAGTATCCAAGTTTATATATTTTTTTAATCGTTTTAAAGCAAAATTATCATCATGATTTGCAGCAAATCCAATAGGTAAAAGTACTAATCTTAAATCATCTCTATTGCATATTTTCTCTACCTCTTTTGCTAGAACTTTTTCTCTTCCTCTAATATAAAATAAATTACTCTGTACACATATATAAAAACGTGATATGGAATTCAATTATCCAAATTTCCAAAATGATATGTGGCGTGTTTTTGGACTCGTATTCTTTGATGAAAAGGATCATTTTAGAAATGGTGAGGAAAAAGCGATGGATCCTGAGAAGATTAAAG
>JAHAIU010000332.1 GCA_018372555.1 Clostridium sp. | reverse complement strand
ATATTCCTCTATCTCCTTCATTAGATAAAATTCCTTTACAAACTCTATCTGCTGAATCTACAAAATCTACCTCATCTTCTGTTTTATCTATAACTTCATGTCCTTCTTTTTTTAAATATTCTTTTAAATAGTTCTTTAAATTACTACCAGCTTTATCTGATCCTATTAATACTTTCATGTCTTTCCTCCTCGTATAATATAAATTCACTTACATTTGTTTAAATTATATATTTATGGGTGATTATAAACTTTTACTGTTTTATATATGTTTTATGGGCGGTTAAAATTTTTATTATTTTTGATTTTTACTTTTTTTATTTTAAATTTAATCTTTCATACTGCTCTTCTGGAGCATCCATTTCTTTTAATCCTTTTTTGATTAATTCAATATATTTATTTTCTATTTTTTCATCTGTAATTAAATCTGTTTGTAAATAATCTTTTTTTATATTAAAAAGCATATTATCTTTTGTGTATTTAATTCCATCTTCTACATTATCAATTATTGATGGTCTTTCTACTGGAATTTTATATAATGGATAATTAGTTCTTTTTAGAAATCTTCCCATTTCAATTTGCTCTTCTATTCCTTTACCTAAATATTTTCTTATAGTAGTAGGTATGCATGTATATTCATAACAAGGTTTATTTTCCTCATTGTGAGCTCTAAAATAGGTATGTTCTCCATCTGTTATATTTACAGCTAACCCATGATATCCATATAATGCATATTCTCTTTGATAATTTCTATTGTCAGCAATTGGTTTCCATGACTTTCCTTGTACTTCTGCTGGAATTTCAATTTCACTATAGTCCAAAACTGTTGGCATAATATCAATATTTTGAGTTATACTGCTTACTCTTTCTCCTGCTCTTTCTCCTTTAGGAAAACGAACTAGTAATGGGATATGTGCTAATTCGTTATACATATGCATATAGTTCTTTCCAAAATAATTTCTTTCTCCTAAGAAATATCCATGATCTGTTGTTACTATTATCATAGTGTCTTCATACATATCTAAATCTTTTAGTCTTTGTATAAACTTTCCAAAGTGGTTGTCTGTCATAGTTAATAGTGCTGCATATCTTTTATTTATATACTCTAATGCATCTTCTGGAACATCTACTTCACTATAAGTAGGTGTCTCAAAATATGGTCCTTCATATTTATTATCATACATATCCATATATTCATCTGGCACATCAAATGGTTCATGTGGATCAAAAGTTTCTACTAATAAGAAGAAATCATCGTGGCCCTTATTATCTTCTATCCATTTTGATGCTGCTTCAAATGTTTTTGGTGTTGGATATTCATCTTCTGTAGGCCAATTAGTTCTATTCCATTGATACTGTTTCCTTAATTTTCCATAGTAGTCATCTGGCATAAATGTTGGATCATCAATTCTAGATATCCATGGATCTCCTTCTTGTCCTCTATAAAAATCCCATGTACTAAATTGTTGAACATAGTCCTCTCCACCTAATCTAAAATAATGTGGATGATCTGTTACAATATGACTAAATACATTTTTTTGTGCTAATACCTTTGGTAGTGTTATATCAAATGGTTCTATTGGTCCCCATGATCTTTCTAAAAAATTCAATCTTCCTGTTAAGATGTCTCTTCTTGCTGGCATACATGGTGCTGAGCCAACCCAATGATTATCAAAAGTAACTGCTTCCTTTGAGAATTTAGTTAAATTAGGAGTTTTTACCCATGTCTCTGGATTATAAACTTCTATCATATTTCGTTTTAAAGTATCCATTAAAACAACGACTGTTCTCATTTGCCTCCTCCTTTTTCATACAAAATCATTAAATAAATCTAAATTTAATATCTATACTTGCTTGGATAGGATTTATATTTAATTTAATAAACTCTACCTTTATTATCCTCATAAATATTAATAGCAAATTACATGCCAAAACGACTATTCCCAGTAATTTAGCCATTTTTTAACTACTATAATACTTATTAATACTCTTTGTTTTTCTAAAATACTATTCTTATATATCTTTAATACTCATTAAGTCAAGACTATTAGATTAATCTAAAATGTGCCTTAAAGAGTCTACTGGCTTTCTTCCAACAATTAATTTTTCTCCATCTGTATAACCTTCTTCTCTTCCTTCTAATTCACTAATAAGTAATTCTCTAAAATGATTAATATTTTCTTGATAATCTTCTTCATTTATAAGATCTTTCAATTCATGTGGATCTTTCTCTAAGTCAAAATATTGTTCTTTTCCTGTTTGAGAGAACCAAATATATTTGTGTTTTCCATTTGTTATATAGTGATTTGAATCTTCTCCATAGGCATGTTCCCCATGAATGCATTCTCTCCATTTTGTATTTCCTTCATCTTCTATAAGATCTTTTAAGCTATATCCATCTACTGTATTTGGTATTTCTATACCTGCACAATCTAATAATGTTGGCATTATATCCATAAGTTCAACTACTTCTTCAAATGTTTTTCCATGTTTACCTTTTATATTATTACCCGGATCATATATTATGATGTCGATAGGTAAGTCTTTGATACTATCTCCAACTTTTCCCCCGACCCAAACGGTCAATGTCGTCAACTTAAGAAAATATAGAAAATTTAATAAAAAACACTTGACAATAGGTAAAAAAATGCAGCCTCGCTATAGATATTAAATTTATA
>JAHAIU010000331.1 GCA_018372555.1 Clostridium sp. | reverse complement strand
TATTGTAGAAAAAGAAGGCGGTGATTTAGATGCTAAAGATTCAAGGGTTGCACAAGGTCTTTAATGAAAATACAATAAATGAAAATAAGGTTTTTTCAAATTTTATTCTTGACGTATCTGAAGGAGATTTTATATCTATTATTGGATCTAATGGAGCAGGCAAGTCAACACTTTTAAATATTATTTCTGGTAATATTCAAAGTGATGAGGGCTATATAGAATTAGATGGTATTGATATGTCTAAAGCAGATGAATTTAAGAGGTCTAAGTTAATAGGTAGAGTTTTTCAAAACCCATCATTAGGAGTTGCTCCTAATATGACGATTTTAGAAAATCTAGCATTAGCTGATAATAAAGGAAAAAGATATGGATTAACTTTAGGAATTAATAAAAAAAGAATTTCATATTATAAGGAGTTGTTAAAGGAACTTGACCTTGGATTAGAAGATAATCTATATAATAAGGTTAACCTTTTATCAGGAGGGCAAAGACAAGCTTTAACTATGTTAATGGCTGCAATGTCAAAACCTAAGCTTTTATTATTAGATGAGCATACAGCAGCTTTAGATCCTAAAACTTCTATGAAGATTATGGAGATAACGGAAAAGATATTAAAGGAAACTAATATTACTACTATGATGGTTACTCATAATTTAAAACAGGCTATAAAAACTGGAAATAGATTAATAATGATGCATAGAGGAAAAATATTAATAGATGTTAAGGGCGATGAAAAAACTCAATTAACTACAGAAAAATTAATGAATTTATTTAAAGATGCTAATATAAATGATGATCTAAGCGATAGAAGCTTATTAGCTTAATTTTTAGTAGAGTATTTGTAGCAATGACAATACTCTACTTTTTTATTTTTTTATGTATATATTATAAAACAAAATGGAAAAGTATTAGTAAGTTAAAATATAGATAAGAAGAGATTGTTATATATATAACGAGCAAATATTTAAATAAAGTGAATTTTAGTGAATAATCCATAAAAGTATATTATTTTAAATAATACATTTATTCAAAATATAATGATTAATCAGAAAATAATAAAAGATTTTGGAACAGAAAGTTAATTACACTTAAAATATATATAAAAACATATATATTTTGTTAAAAAATAAGCTTTTTAAGAGTAAAGAAAAAAATAGAAAAAATATGATAAAAATTTAACAAAAAAGATTGACAAAAAATAAACAATGAAATACAATGATATTGTAATCAAGTTAAGAAAATTTTAACAAGGCAACAAATTAATTTAAAAATATAAATCTTATTATTTAGGAGGATTTAAAATGGTTGTAACAAATGCACAAGAATTAACTCAAAGAATTAAAGAATTAAGAGAGGCTCAAAGAAAATTTGCAAGCTACACTCAAGAACAAGTAGATGAGATTTTTAGACAAGCGGCCATAGCAGCAAATGACAATAGAATTAAATTAGCAAAAATGGCAGTTGCTGAAACTGGAATGGGAATAGTTGAAGATAAGGTTATTAAAAACCACTTTGCAGCTGAATATATATATAATCAATATAAGGATATGAAAACTTGTGGTGTTTTAGAAGAAGATAAAACTTTTGGAATTACTAAAGTAGCTGAACCAATAGGAGTTATAGCTGCGATAGTTCCAACAACAAACCCAACATCAACAGCAATTTTCAAGACATTAATTGCTTTAAAAACTAGAAATGCAATTATAATCTCACCTCATCCAAGAGCTAAGAAGGCTACTATTGAAGCTGCTAGAATAGTTTTAGAAGCTGCAGTAAAGGCGGGAGCACCAGAAGGGATAATTGGATGGATAGATGAACCATCAGTAGAGTTATCTCAAAATGTAATGAGAGAATCAGATATAATCCTTGCTACAGGTGGTCCAGCAATGGTTAAAGCTGCTTACTCTTCAGGAAGACCAGCTTTAGGGGTTGGAGCAGGAAATACACCAGCAATAATAGATGAAACAGCTCATATAAAAATGGCAGTAAACTCAATACTTCTTTCTAAGACTTTTGATAATGGAGTTATCTGTGCATCAGAACAATCATTAGTGGTATTAGAACAAGTTTATGATGAAGTTAAAAAGGAATTAAGTAATAGAGGAGCTTATATCTTAAAAGGTGAAGAAGTAGATAAGGTAAGAAAAGTTATCTTAAATGAAAAGGGTGGATTAAATGCTAATATAGTTGGTCAATCTGCTTATAAGATTGCTGAAATGGCAGGAGTAAATGTTCCAGAATCAGCTAAGGTATTAGTAGGGGAAGTAGAATCAGTAGAATTAGAAGAACCATTTTCACATGAAAAATTATCACCAATTCTAGCTATGTACAAAGTTAAATCTTATGAAGAAGCTTTAGAAAAGGCAGGTAGATTAATAGAGTTAGGTGGTATGGGACATACTTCAATCCTATATACTGATCAATTAAAATCTAGAGATAGAATATTACAATTTGGCGAAAAAATGAAAACTGCTAGAACATTAATCAATATGCCAGCATCACAAGGAGCAATAGGTGATTTATTTAACTTTAAACTAGCACCATCATTAACTCTTGGATGTGGATCATGGGGAGGAAACTCAGTTTCAGAAAATGTTGGTCCAAAGCACTTAATTAACGTTAAGAGCATAGCTGAAAGGAGAGAAAATATGCTTTGGTTTAGAGTTCCAGAAAAAGTTTACTTCAAATATGGT
>JAHAIU010000330.1 GCA_018372555.1 Clostridium sp. | reverse complement strand
GCAGTCATCTTTCCTTCTTCAGTTGCTTCAAAATCATATTGTCCTGGTTTAAAGGTATGACGCATTACCCCATAACCCTTTGTAGAAAAATAAAATGGTGTAGGACTTGAAACTCCTCCATCAACCCAATTATTTTCATTTTTAATATTTATAACTTTTCCCTTATGAGAGAATCGTCCGTTTTGTTGTCCACCACCATAGAAATATTCATCTTCAGAAGCTTCTAAAGTTTGGATAGTCTCAGTATCCTTATACTTTAATGGTTCTGCTTCTTTCCATACTAAGCTATTTGTTTCCTTATTGAATAATTCCATTTTTCCAGTTGCTTTATCAACTCTTAATTCAATAACATCTGTGGAAACTTTTATAGTATTACCCTTTTCTACTACTGGTGTAACATTACTATATTCGCTTTCTTGTTTATCAATAATTTTAGCTATATGATCCTTCGAGTTTGGAGTTGGCTCTTCTTGAAACTCCCCTTTAGGATCCATATATATTCTAAGTACATCATTTTCTAAAATTGATACTCTTATCTTTTCACCAGTAGTCATTTCAAAAGTGACTTTATTCTCTGATTGTATAACATCTTTAACTCCACCAATGACTTTATAGTCGTTTGCTTTTTGTTCCTGATTTATGTTTTCTATAGCTAAATTAGTTCCTACAGAAATTTCATAAGCCGATACTGATTGAATCATTAAACCTGATGCAAAAACAGTAGTTAAAGCAAGTGCAGTTAATTTTGCAGCTATCATTTTTCTCTTCATAATTCCTCCCATTGATTTTCTAAAATTTATTAAGCTGTGTGCTTAACATATTATTCTCATTCTCTTAACTATGCTATAACTTAAGATAAGTTATATACTATTAGCATGATTCTATACCTATGGGCTTTTCACACGAATTTTATGATGCTTTTAATTTGGAATTTTATAATATGAATTTTACTATTACTAACTGCTATATTACCTATTATCTTAAAATTGGTAATGATAATTCTTAGATATAATTTAAAATCTTTATACTGTTAATTTAACTTTCTAATTTAGATATAACTTAAAATTATATTACTTACATAGCATTATCTTGATTATTCAACGATTCTTATCAGTTGTTGATAATAAAACTTATATATAATCCCCCCTATAAATAATAAGTATAATGACATTTACCCCTCAATGGTAATTACCACTTAACCTCATTATAGTTATTATTACCATATTTTGTCAACACATTTTTTGATATCATTTATTTCATCTATATACTAATTTTCGCTAATTCTTTCATAATAAAAATAGACTACTGTATCTAATACTATACAGTAGTCTACTAATTATTATATAATTATATCTTACTCACTATCTTTTCTTGTAAAGGTAGTGATACACATTAACCATTATAAATACTATATCAACTTTTTATTGATAATAAATACTCTAAACTTCTATCTTATTCTCCCTAGCATAGTAGAAAAGATATTGCTGAGCCATTCCAGAATATGCTCCAAATTTATCCCTAGCAAAGACTCTCATCTTATTTAATGATACATCTGGGGCTACATAGAAGTAAATCATAGCTCTCTTAACCCATACATCTACTGGGAAGGCCGAGTGCTTTGACATTGAAAATAACATTATACAATCAGCTACCTTAGCTCCTACTCCCATAAATTTTTGAAGAGCTACATGACATTCATCATCATTTAAAGACTTAATATACTCTAAATCGAAATCTAAAATTTCAGGTCTTTCACTATATTTATCTGGATTATTCTCCATATCTTCCTTAACTTCTATAGCTTCATTAACCTTCTTTATAGTATCTACTATGTATTTGCTTCTAAAAGATGCTCCTGTTCCTTGGATATCTTCTAAAGTAGCTTCTTTAATAGCTTTAGGTGTTGGAAATGTGTAATATTCCACGCCTTTATATTCTATTCTTTCTCCCCAAGCTTCACATATTTTCTTAACTGTCTTCTTAATTGATGGAATACTATTTCTAGCTGATATTATAAAGCTAATTAGCATTTCAAAAGGATCTTGATTTAAAATCCTAATTCCATACCCAAAATCCACACTTTTTCTTAAGATTTCGTCCTTAGCTAATTCAGTCTTAATTTCATCATAATCTCTCTCTAAATCAAAGTAATTTATCCATATATTATTAAAATCTTCTTCATTTGAGTTATATATAGTAACCTTATCCCCTTCTTGTAACACTTCTATTACTCTTCCATAAGCTACAATTATATAATTTGTATCACTAATCTTATCCCATCTAAAGCATTGTCCGCACTCTAATATTTGCTTAATATCAAAGTTCTTTAGACCTTCTAAAATTACTTTATTATCTTCAAAACTAACTTTCTCAAAATTCATTACTTCACCTCTTGTTATTTTATTTATCCCCTTAAAATAAACAAACTATTCCTTAATTATACCACAAGAATCATGACAATTAACAATTAATACTTAACAATTAACAGTCTTTGATGTGATTCTTTCAGAATCCCTTAGATTTAAAAGCTTAGCTTGTCCTTATGATTTTCTCTGACAACCATTTTTCCCCTTAATAGTTAACTCCAAAAATCACCCTATTATATATCTATAACAAAATTATCTTAATCAAGTTTTATTCTCCCAGCCCCCAACCTTCTCACTCCAAATTCTTAACTCCTTAATTTCTTCATTT
>JAHAIU010000329.1 GCA_018372555.1 Clostridium sp. | reverse complement strand
TTAATAAAATAAGAAAGTTTGGGGGAAGGTTTATGAGGAGGAAAGATTTAATTATCTTAAGTGTAATGTGCATTCTTTTTGTTGGATGTGGTGAAAAGACGGATACTATAAAATCAAGAAAAGAAAGTGAACATTTTAAGTATAGCTCTACTAAAAGAGACAAAGAAGCTTTAGATGATTTAGAAGAGAATTTGGAAAGTAATTATGATAGGATAGCTAAAGATTTAAATGTTATCTTAGATGAAAAAATTGATGTATCTATTTATCCAAATATTGATGAATTTCATAAAGCTATTGGAATGGAAGATGCTGAAGATTGGCTTGTTGGGGTTGCGAGAAATGGAGAAATACTTATGGTATCACCATTGAACCCAGGGTCTGTTCATACATATGATTCGTTAATGAGTGTTATTGTTCATGAATATACACATATATTAGTTAACAATATAAATGTAAATACAGATATTTATTTAAATGAAGGAATTGCAGTAGTTGAAGCTAATCAGGTAGATGATAATACTAAATATTACTTAAGAGAAAGTGCAAGGTTAGATAAATTACCATCAATAGATGAAATGAAAAATAAATATAGTGGATTAGAACAGCCTTATTTTCTTTCAGGTGGATTTGTAGATTTTATTATTAGTGATTATGGATATGATGGAATAATTGATTTAATAAAAAATCCTGATGATTTAGAGAAAATTACAGGTAGTACTAAAGAAGAGCTTGAAAAGAATTGGAAGGAATATATACTTAGCACTTATTAAGAATACTAACATATTAAGGGTGGTAAAATTAATTACTAGCTAAGATATGATTTTAGGCTAATAGAATATTAAATAAACTACTATATAAAATTATGTTAAGTAAGAAGGGATTTAGATATGAAAAAGTTAGCAGTAATGTTTCCAGGAATGAATTATAATAGTGATAAACCACTTTTATACTATACAAAGAAGATATTAAGTAAAGAGAATTATGATATTGTAAGTATTGCTTATGGGGAATTGCCTAAAGAAAAACAACCAGCCTTTGATATTGCCATAAAGAAAGCAGAGGAAGTAACTAAGGATATAAATTGGTCTAATTATGATACTATATTATTTGTATCTAAAAGTATTGGAACTATATTAGCAGGTATAATAGCTGCTAATTTACCTAAGAATATTAAACATATTTATCTTACACCAGTTAATGAAACGTTAGAGTTTATGAAAGGTGATATAGTAGTTTTCTCAGGTAAAGAAGATCCAATGATTAATACTAAAGACTTAGTAGCAGAATGCAAGAATAAAGAAATAGAACTGTATTTATATGATGATTGCAATCATTCTATGGAAACAGGAGATGTTAATAAGGATATTAAAATACTTTCAGATATAACTGAAAAATGTCAAAAGCATATAAAGAACATAAAATAATTAATCTAATTATTTATTCATGATGAATAAGGGATTTGCTAAGAAATAATATTTCGCAAAAAGAAGAATTATATTATAAAGTATTAAATGGTTGTCTAAAGATAGCCATTTTTATTTTTCTAAAATTATAATGTTTATTCTGTAAATAATTTTTGAAATCTACTTGTATCCTTTGTTTTTTTCAGTGATCATATATAAGCTTTCTATAAGGTAGAGTAAGTTAGATGAAGAAAAAAACTTCTATAGTTTTACTATATATATTTACAAAATGTTACTAAAGATGTATAATTTTATTAGTAAAAAATATTTTAGTAATAAATAAATTGTTATTAATAAAGTGATTCTTAGCTTCAGGTGGAGTTTTCTTAACAGGAATACCCTCATCCACCTGAAGGTTAGAAGAACTAATCCAGGCGCGTAGCAGTGCTTAGCTCCCACTTGTAGAAGTGGGAGTGTTAGCAATGGTAGCGATCGGATAAAATTAGGAGGTATTGAGATGAATTATCTAGATTTATATTTACAAAGAAATGGTATCAAGAGGTATGATGTCTACAAAGCAACAGGAGTAAGTCAACAACTATTATCTACTCATACAAGCAAGAGCGTAGAAAAGTATTCCAATAAAGTGGTTATAGCTTTAGCAGAGGCTTTAAATAAGACACCAGGAACTGTATTAGATGAACTTCTAGCACTGCAAAAAGAAAATCCAGCTTTTGAAGCGTATAATCCAGCTGAGTTATTACAAGGACTAGAATTCAAGTATGATAGGATAATTATAAAAGGAGCTTACTGCTCAGAAGTTTATAAAATAATGAAGGGGCAACTATCTGAAACTGAAAGTATGGGATTTGAATTAGGAAGTGCAGGGGTTGCTACAGTACTTGCATATGCAATCAATGCAGCTAGGGATCTTTTTAGTAATTCCGATAAGGTAAGTAGAGATATAGAAAGAAAAATAGTATCCTACAAATTAGAAAGTGCCTCAGAAGAAAATGTAACTATAAGATTAAAACAACTAGATTATTAGTTTAAAATTGAGCAGGAGTTTTTACATATTATGCTCGGCCGACCTCGCAGGCTCCAAGTCGGCTTACGCACAATATGTTAAAAACTCCTTAAATAATTTAATCTTGTGGATGCAAAATTACTAAAGGAAGAAATTCAGGCGAGCTGAATTTCAATAATTATTGCTGATTGCGTGGTGAGTCAAAATATAACGTAATTATAAACTCACTATATAGATACATTAAATAATGATATTTGCCTTTATATGCGCATTTT
>JAHAIU010000328.1 GCA_018372555.1 Clostridium sp. | reverse complement strand
TGTCAGTCGTTGCAATTATATCATAGGAGTTTTTTCTGTTCAGAGCTTAAGCCATTTTATCCACTGGCATAGCCAGTGGTTTTCAATACAATAAAAAAACTCTATAGTATAAACTACAGAGTTTTTAGTCTTATATATCTTTTATTGATAATTATAGAATATTAGATACCACAATTACCATCAACACATACATTTTTGCCATCATTATTTTCTAAATCTAATGAAGGCTTATATTCTTCTAATGCCTTATTTAATGCCATTAAGAATACATCCTCTGGCTGTGCACCAGTAACCTTGAACTTATCATTGAATACAAAAGTTGGTACAGAAGTAATACCATAATTTCTAGATAAAGCTTCATCTTCTCTAACTTCATTTTTATACTTATCACTATTTAGGAATTTTATAGCCTCTTCTTTATTCAAGCCAGCACTCTTTGCAATATCACCTAATATATCTATATCACTGATATTCTTTGAATCAGTAAAGTATGCTTTAAATAAAGCTTCAGTCATCTCTTCCATCTTATTAAAATCTTTAGCAAAATGTATCAAACGATGTGCATCTAAAGAATTAGTTAGAATTAATGTATCAAAGTTATACTCTAATCCTAAAGAAGCCGCTTGTCTAACTATTCCATCATTGTTTGCTTTAGCTTCTTCCACACTCATTCCATACTTTTCTGCTATAGCTTCATGAATGTTATTATTATTTAACTTTGGAGCATCTGGGTTTAATTCAAAGCTCCTATATATTACCTCCACATCATCTTTATCTGAAAAGTTTTTTAAAGCATTTTCAAATCTACGTTTTCCTATATAACAAAACGGACAAAAAATATCTGACCAAATCTCTACTTTCATTTTTCTACCTCCATATTTCTTTAAATAATTTTTAAATTAATTTTATTTTTCTCTAGCTCTTGTTTAATATAAAAACTGTACTCATCTTCAGTAAAACTATATAAACATTCTATACAAATACATCATTTAACTAAAATTAAAATATACATATATTATATACCCATTAGGAAATTTATGCAAAGCAATACAGAAGATTGAACAAATAGTCAATTTATAAATAAATAAGCTACCTTAAGGCAGCTTATTTATTTATTTATTTATTTATTTATTTATTTATTTACCAATGAGTTTTAGTAGCAGACTCATTTGAAATATTATCTCTTTGGCTTAAGTATAAACATAATCCATCTAATACTATATGAATGCTTTGATCAAACAAGGAACTTAATAATTGTATTGATTTTCTCTCTGCTCCTATATCTCCTTTAACTGTTCCAGGTACTATAACAATATTATCTGCTAATTTTGCTAATTCCGAATCATTATTACTTGTGAAAACTAAAATTTCTGAGCCTATACTTTTAGCTTTCTTAGTATCTGAAATTATGTTAGTACTTTTTCCTGAACCTGAAACAGCAATAAATAAATCTCCTTCTTTCAATGCAGGAGTAATTGTTTCAGAAACCACATAAGTCTCATATCCTAAATGCATAAGTCTCATAGCAAAGCCTTTAGCCATAAGTCCAGAACGTCCTTCACCATTAACAAATATTCTTCTCCCCTTCTTAATAGATACAGCGGCATTTTTAAATTCTGAATCATTAACTTTATCTAAAACTTCCTTAATTTCATCTAATATTACATTAAAAACTTCCATTCTTTTCATCTCCTAATAGTTTTTTTAATTCCTTAGCTTCTTTCTTTATATCTTTTGCTTTAGTTATAGCACCACCTACTATGGCGATATGGAAATTATATTCTTTTATAATATTTATATTATCTTTTGTAACTCCACCAGCTACAGCTAATCTATTAAAACTTTTTAGATTTTCTATTGATGAATTTATAAGATTCTCTAAATCTTGTCCATTATTATCACTTGGCATATGGACACAAATAATCCCATCATTAAACTCTTTTAGGGCCTCTTGCTTTTCCTTTGAGACTTCAATTAAATCTATTAGATAATCTTTTTTATACTTATTAGCTACCCTTTTGCAAATTCTTATAGTTTCTAAAGATGCACATCCAAGAACTGTTGCTATATCAGCTCCAGCTTTATATATGGCTTCAAACTCATACTCAGCCTCATCTACTGTTTTGATATCTGCTAATATTGTTACATTAGGAAACTTTTCTCTAATCCTTCGAACTGATTCTAATCCAAAATCTTTAATTAATGATGTTCCTATTTCTATAATATCAGCATAATCCTTTACTTCCTCAATAATTTCTATTGCCTTCTCTATAGAAACCCTATCTATTGCTACTTGAAGTTTCACAACTATCTCCCCCTTATCATTAGTATTTACTTCTATTTAACTTTATCTTTTAAAACCAATATATCATAATAAATATTCTTCTACTATATTATTACACCTTAGTATTCTAACAAATGAAAATCCATTCTATTTTCCATAGGCCATATCCCAAAAATCCATTTCATATAGGCTAGATTTCATAAATATATCTCTTAAATTTTCAGCCTCTTTTTCTGAAATATCTTTACATAAATCATTTATATGATTTTTCCAGACTTCACTACCTTCTTCAAATTCAACTGAAGAATATTCTTCTATCCAAGGCTTATAGAAGTTATTATCTAAGGTATCCTTATGCTTTTCATAAAGACTTCTACCTATAAATTGATAGCTCCATGCGCAAGGTAATATAGTCATGGCAATCTCCTTTAAGTCACCTTTCAATCCAAT
>JAHAIU010000327.1 GCA_018372555.1 Clostridium sp. | reverse complement strand
TTCTTCAACAATTGCTTTTTTAGGGATTGTAATTACTCCTGCTTCTTCTTCTATACTAACTTCAACTTCAGCTGATACTCCTGATTTGAATTTTCCTTCTCCATTATCTACAAGTATCTCTACATTATATAATGATGATGAATTATCAATAGTAGTAGGAACTGTTTTAACTGTACCAGTAGTTTCATCATCTCCAATTATAACTTTAACTTCTTTTCCAACAGCAAATTTATCTAAGTCATTAGCTGTTATTTTTAAATCAACCTGTAATATATTAGGATTAGATATAACAAATGCAGCTCCTTGTTGACTTATAAGTTCATTTTCATTACAATTTTTAGCTGTTATAATTCCATCAACTGGTGCAGTTAATGTAAGTTTATCTATATTTCTTGCTGCAGAATCATAACTAGCTTGGGCTTGTTCAACTCCTTTTTGGCCTGCTTCTACAACTTTTGGAAGTAATTCATCATAACTCTTTATTGCACTATCTAATGCATCTTTAGCCTGATTATATCCCTTTTCAGCTTGTTTATAGGTATCTTCGCTTATTACATCTGCTTCATAAAGCTCGGTCTGTATATCATAATTTCTTTTTGCTTCATCATATGATAGTTGTGCTGATTTTAAACTTGATTCCATTTGTATTTTGGTTTGCTCTATGGTACTATCACTACTAGCCTTAGCTGACTCAACAGCTGCACGAGCCGTATTGACTCCATCCCTTACATCATCACCCTTTATCGTTAATAAAACATCCCCTTTATGTACTTGTTGTCCAACTTCAACTTTTATCGATTCTACGGTTCCACCTATTTCTACTGAAACAGCCGTTTCATCTTTAATCTTTGTCGTTCCTATAAAAGTATTTGTATTTTTTATTTCTCCATTTTTAGCTGCTTTTACTGATACAGCTACTGACTTATCTTCTTGTTGAACTTCTTTACTTCCACATCCAACCAAACTAAATGCAGTAATACTTACTAAAAATAACGCCAAATATTTTTTCATACTTTCCTCCCCAATCTACCCAATCAATAACTTTTACTATATTATACAATTATTTGCACTTCTTACCTTTTTCTTTAATATCAGCTTAAACAGAATATATATATTTTTTATATTGTATACTATACTTCTTTTAAGTGTATTATGTAATTGATTATAATTTTATAACTATTCTAAGTCAATAACTTTTTTCCTTGTTAATAAATTATTCATAGTCTATAATAATATTAATGAATTTTTAAAATTTAAAGTATGTTATATGAGCTTTGATATATACTATGGATGAAATTGTATTAAAAACATTAGCAGATTCTTTATTTGATTTTTTAATAATATCTAGAAATAATGTTACGAATGGTGATGAATTTCTAAAAACTTTCCTGTGCCACCAAAACAATTTCAAGAATATATAGAAAAGTGCCCTATGCTGCCACCTTCACATATAAAAGTTATTATTTATCTTTATGGAATAAATTCAGCTCCAATGTCTCAAATTGCTTCTACTCTAAATATTTCTAAATCAAATATGACACCAATTATAGATAAACTTATATCTTATGGACTTGTTAAAAGATATACTGATGAAAAAGATAGAAGAATTCTACGTATTGAACTAACTGAATTAGCATTTAATATATTCAATCATTTTAAAAATTATGCGAAATCAGTCTTGTTAAATAAAGTATCAATTCTTCCTGATGATGATCTTGAAGAAGCACAATATTGCATTGAAAAATTAACTTCTATTTTCTTAAAGCTGTCTTAAATCCAAAAAATAAATCTCAAACTCCACAGGGTTTGAGATTTATTATAAAATTCTTTTATGTAAAAAAAGCATTTTACATAAAGACTATACCGTTAATCAGAAGGAATAGAATTTGTTCATTGGTACGTAAAAAGAAAAAATCCATTACAAAAATCAATTTAAAACCTTGAAGAATATCTTTCAAAATCGAACTAAAAATCATTTATTTGAGTTAAATAAAATTGCATAAACTTATTTTTAAGTCTTTTAATTAAGATTGTTTAAGTGTATCTATTTATATAAAAACTGTAAGTTCAAAAAATCAGTATGAAAAAATAGCGCCCTAAATAATTTAGGATGCTATTATGAATTTATTGATTATCTTTTTGTTGCTCAGAATCTGAACTGCTTACTGACCAAGGTTTTTCAAATGTTGTTTTTAATTGATAATATTGATTTAATGTCTGTCTCAAACTAATATCTAACTGCCTATACCCTGTTACAGCTGTATTATAGTCATTAATAGTCATCAATCCCAATTGATATTGTAGCTTTGTATTCGCTAAGCTTTTATTAGCTATCTCAATATTAGTTATTAATTGATCAATTCCATCTTCCATTGCTAGAATATTAGAGTAATTACTTCGTAACATATTCTTATATCTTTTCTCTTTTATGTTTACTCCAGCACTTGCAGATTCACTTCCCTTTTTAGCATCTAAATAACCCTTATATGCAGACAATACATTATCTCTAGCAGTATTATACTCTGTTGTATTAAAATCATTTCCTATAACATTTCCTTCAGAATCTGTTTTAGGAATATTATAAAATTTATCTTTATCTGGCATTTCTAAATCATCTAAATCATCATCTTTCATCTCGTCTACAGCATCTTCTAGAAGATCAGCTAATTCTCTATCATACTTAGTAATAATGCTTATTTTATCATCAATATAACTTTCAAGATCACCATCTAGT